>JAIXSF010000004.1 GCA_027484835.1 Rhizobiaceae bacterium
ACCCTAGACGGATGGCTTTGTCGTCGGTATCCGTCTCATAATGACCAGATTGGTGAGTGTTGGTTTACAATGATGCTGGATTTGAACCTGCTGCCGCTGTTTCTCGCCGTGGCCGAAGAGCAGAGCTTTGCCGCGGCTGCCCGCCGCCTCGGCGTCACCCGTTCCGCCGTCAGCCAGGGTGTTCAGCGGCTCGAAAATGCCTGCGGCATTGCGCTTGTCGTGCGCACCACGCGGAGCGTCAGGCTGACCGAAGCGGGCACAAAACTGCTGGCGATGCTCAGCCGTCCGATGGCGGATATCGGGGCAGCGCTTGAGGATCTCGGCGGTGACACGAGGCCAGCTGGACATTTGAAGATTGCCGTCACCTCTATCGCGGATGCCTTTCTCTCCGGGCCGCTGCTGGGCAGCTTTGCGGAGGCGCATCCAGATATCACCATCGATGTGACGGTGACCGACGAGACCTGGGACATCGTTTCGCGCGGCTTCGATGCCGGCGTGCGGCTGGGCGAGGTGATCGAACGGGATATGGTCGCGATCCCGCTCACGGGCGAGCAATGCGAGGCGGTGGTTGCATCACCCGTCTATCTTGCCCGTTACGGCGTGCCGCAGCATCCGACGGAGCTTGCCGGGCACCGCTGCATTGCCTGGCGGCCGGCGCCGGACGAGGTGCCGGCCCCCTGGGAGTTCGAGGAGGCGGGGCGCAGCTTCGAGGTGGCGATCACGCCGCAGATCACCACCAACGACCTGCGGCTGATGCTGCGGATGGCGCTGGCGGGGGCTGGGCTCACCTCTGCGGTGCGCGAGACCTTCGAGCCCTATCTGAAAAGCGGTGAACTGGTGTCGGTTCTCGAGGGCTATCTTAAGCCCTATCAGGGCTTCGATCTCTACTTTCCCAATCGCCGAAACATGGCGCCCAAGCTGCGTGCCCTCGTTGACCACGTGCAGCGTTATCGACGGGGCCGGGGCCAAAGCTGACGGCGAACCTCACCCTGCCAGATGGGCGAACTCGGCGACGACCTCTTCGTAAACGCGGCGCTTGAAGGGGACGATCAAACCCGGCAAGTCCTGCATCGGCTTCCAGGCCCAGGCGTCGAATTCCGCCTCGTGTCCGCCGGGCGGCGGGTTGATGGCAATCTCGCTTTCGTCACCTTCGAAGCGGAAGGCGAACCAGCGCTGGGTCTGGCCGCGGAACTTGCCCTTCAGGCCGATGCCGATCAGTTCGGCGGGCAGGTCGTAGTTGATCCAGCGCCCGGCTTCGGCCAGCAACGATACTGTCTTGATGCCGGTTTCCTCGTAGAGTTCGCGGATGGCGGCCGGCAAGGGATCCTCACCCGGATCGATCCCGCCCTGGGGCATCTGCCAGAGCTGCGGAGATCCATCATATTCCGAATTGCCTTCCGGGATGCGCCGGCCGGACCAGACCAGCCCATCGCGGTTGAGCACCATGATGCCGACACAGGGCCGATAGGGGAGATCTTCGGCCTTGACCTTCGGCTTTGTCGAATGGGGTTCACTCATTGTGGATCCTCAGGGGCTGTTTTCCTTGGCGAGCACGGATACGCCGACGAATTCGATGCCGCGGGCGACAGCTTCATCACGCCACTCGGCCACGGCTGAAATCGTTTCGTCAAAGGCGGCTCCGACGCCGATCGCCTGGCCGTTGCGCCTTGCGATCCGCTCCAGCTCATCCAGCTTGGAGAGGATTGCCTGGCGGTCAACCTGTGCGTCGATCATGACATCGGCATAGGCATGCGGGAAACCGATCGCCTTGGCGAAATCACCGGACAGGGAGCGCGCCGTGGAGCCGTCGTCGAGGAACATCAGGCCACGCTTGCCGATATCGCGCATGACCGGATCCATCGCCTTGTCGTCGGAGAGGAAGCGGGCGCCCATATAGTTCATGATGCCGGTGTAGTTGGTGATCTGCGCCATGGCCTGGTGCAGATTGGCGATATTGGTCGCTGCCGTCTTTTCGGCAAGCAGCGTGCCCCGGCCGGGATCGTTCGCCGGATAGTCGAAGGGTTCCATCGGTACCTGGAGGAGGATTTCGTGGCCCTTGCGGCGGGCTTCCTGCATCCAGCGTTGCAGGCTGTTGCCGGTGGCCGCGAAAGCCAGCGTGATGTCTTCGGGCAGGTTGCGGATCGCAGCCTGACTGCCGGTCTGGCTCAGGCCGATGCCGCCTATGACGATCGCAATGCGGGTCCCGCGTGCGCCCGACCACGGTCTGGCATAGAAATCGACGGGCCGCAGGCCGGTCGCGGAGACCGTGGGCAGTTCACCCGCATCGGTCATTTCGACCAGGTCTTCGTTGGCTTGGCCGGCAAGCCGCGGGTCCTGGGTGCTCGTTGCGCCGATGACGACAGGGCCCTGACGGTCATTGGGGCTGAAGGTGGTCACGACATTGCCGTCTGCCGTGGTTGTGCGACGGACAACCGCCCCGTCGTTCGGGCCGCTTGTCGCAATGCCTGCCGGACCTTCCGTCGGTTCACGGCTTGTCGATGCTTCGGCAACCGTTGCCGTATCCGGTGGAGCGGGGGTGAGATTGATCGGCGCTTCGCTGCGCAAGACCGATGGAGAGAGAGCCGTCCAGGCCGAGAGGCCGGACAGGGCGACGACAGCAAGGGCAGATGTCACCGTGGACAGGCCGAGGCGTCTTGCGCCACGCTTCTTGTCCTTTCGCTCCTGACCAAGCGGTGCATGCAGATTCATGCGAAACTTCCAGTGATGCCGGCGGTGCAGATGCAAAACGACCGCCCCCGCATCTCAGATACGGGGGCGGTCGATGGATGTGTTTACTGCAGTGCTGCCTTCTGCGGATCGGCCGGGAAGGCCGGATCGGTCTTCACGCCACGCAGCAGGTCGAGTGCGTAGTTGAGCTGGACGTCGTCCTTGGCTTCCGGCGGTACGTAAGCGACGGAGCCGGAGCCCTCTTCGTTTTCGTTCTGGCCCTTGATGTGGCCAGGCAGTGCCGATTCACCTTCGGTGCGGACCTTGCCCTGGAGCTCTTCCGGCAGCGGCTGTTCGACCTTGATGTCGGGCGCGATGCCCGTACCCTGGATCGAATTGCCCGACGGCGTGTAGTAGAGCGCCGTCGTCAGGCGCAGCGCGCCCTTGTCGCCCATCGGGATGATGGTCTGGACGGAGCCCTTGCCGAAGGAGCGGGTGCCGAGCACGGTCGCACGCTTCAGATCCTGCAGCGCGCCGGCCACGATTTCCGATGCGGAGGCGGAGCCGCCGTTGACGAGAACGATCACCGGCTTGCCGTCGGTCAGATCGCCTGCCGTCGCGTTGAAGCGGCGGGTGTCCTGCGGATCGCGCGAACGGGTCGAAACCACTTCGCCACGCTCCAGGAAGGCGTCGGAGACGTAGATCGCCTGGTCGAGCAGACCGCCCGGGTTGAGGCGCAGGTCGAGAACATAGCCCTTCAGTTTGTCGGCCGGGACTTCCTTCTTGATCTTCTCGATCGCGGCTTCCAGGTCGTCATAGGTCTTCTCGGTGAACGAGATGACGCGCAGATAACCGACGTCGCCTTCGACGCGCGACTTGACGGCGCGGATCGGGATGATTTCGCGCGTGACGGTGATGTCGAGCGGCTTGTCCGCACCCTTGCGCAGGATGGTGAGCTTGATCGGCGTGTTGACCGCGCCGCGCATTTTCTCGACCGCTTCCTCGAGCTTCAGGCCACGAACGGATTCGCCGTTGATCTCGGAGATGAAGTCACCGGCCAGAATGCCAGCCTTGGAGCCGGGCGTGTCGTCGATCGGTGTAATGACCTTGACCAGCTCTTCTTCCATCGTCACTTCGATGCCGATACCGCCGAATTCACCGCGGGTCTGGGTCTGCATGTCCGCCGCATCCTTGGCGTTCATGTAGACCGAATGGGGGTCAAGCGAGGTGAGCATGCCGTTGATGGCACTTTCGACCAGCTTGTTTTCGTCCGGCGGCGTCACATACTGAGCGCGAATGCGTTCAAAGACGTCGCCGAAAATCGCCAGTTCCTTATAGGTGGAGTTACCCGCCGCCTGGGCCGGAACACCTGCGGAATAGATGACGCTCATCGCGGTTGCGCCCATCAGTGCGCCGACGAGGAGAAGAGAGACCCTACGTATCATTCTGTGCCTTTCCAGAATCGCCTCCGGCCCACCAGGGACGGGAATCAACCGGTTTACCGTCTTTCCGAAGTTCAATGTAAAGAGTTGGTCGATCGGTTTCCAGCGCCAATGCTGTCGCGCTCGCCACTCTTTTCTCACCCATGGTCGCGAGTGGCTCGCCAGAGAGCACAAATTTGCCCTGACTGGTGCTGATCCGGTCCATTCCGGACAGTACCATGTGATAACCGTCGCCCGTGTTCAGGATGATCATCTGACCATAGCTTCGGAAATTTCCAGCGAAAACCACCCATGCATCTGCCGGCGCAGTCACCAGAGCGCCAGACTGTGAGGCAATGACGATGCCTTGAGCCTGGTGACCTGTGCCGTCCGGATCACCGAACTGACGAAGGGTTTCACCGGCAACCGGCAATTCCAGCTTCTGCTTCAATTCAGAGAAAGGATATGCTGGCGCAATGCGGTTTTTGTCGGGCAGTCCAGACTGGGCAAGCTCGAGCGCGCGGGCTCTTTGCTCCTCACTCATCTGGCTGCGTTTGGCCTCTTCGGCACGCGCCAGTTCAGCGGCCTGACGGGCCGATGTGATCTCATTTTCCAGCGAGCGGATCAGCGCTTCCATCGTCGTCGCACGTTCGGCAAGTGCTTCGGATTGCTTGCGTTCTGCCTGCAGCTGCAGCGAATTGGTCTGAGCCAGTCGTTCGTTTTCTGCGACCAGCAAGTCCATCCGTCGTTCTTCTTCCTGACGGCTGGCGATGGCTGCAACCATGCCATCCATCTCCTTCTTTCCGGCGTCGCGCAGCGCGATCAACTCTTCGAGATCGGCCGCCAGCTTGTCGGTTTCGTGGCGAATGCCGGGAACCACCGCACCGAGCAGGATTGCAGTGCGAACCGAGCCGAGCGCATCCTCCGGGCTGACCAGCAGAGCCGGTGGCGGATTGCGACCCATGCGCTGCAGAGCGGCCAGCACTTCGGCGAGCATGGCCCGGCGTTCGCGGAAAGAGGCACGGATGTCGTCCTCGCGCAGACCGATATCGGCGAGCCGCTTTTCGCCGTCACTGATCTGATTTTCGATGTCCTTCCGCCGTTTGGCGGAATCGATCAGGGCCGTCTTCAGGCTTTCGGAGGTCTTTTCCAGCTCCTCGATGCTCTTTTGCAGCTCGGCCGCCTTCTCTTCCGAAAGCTTCATGCTGGCGGCGATCTCCTCCAGCTCGGAGCTCACCTGATCGCGCTTGGCGCGCAATTCGAGCGCCGGATCGGGCGGCGCTGCCGCCGGTGCGACGCGATCTCCGGTCTCGGCCGGCACGGTCGGCAACGCGCCTGTCGGCTCACCAGCACCGGGTGCCGTATTTGCCGGGGGAGCGGTCTGTTGGGCCAGGGTCGCCAGGGGCGAGGCAGATGCCAAGAGGCCAGCCAGCACACAAGCCGTCACCAGGCTCGCCTTTCGGCGACGGCCTTCGAACAGACGGGCAATGTCTTTGGCAGCGGTTGGCAAGGGTTCTATCCGGTTTGGCGGCAAACTACGCTGATTTGTCGCCAAGGCAAAGCGCCGTAACGCCCGCACCAGCCGGCCACTCAGACGCGATGATAGGGATGGCCCGTCAGGATGGTCACGGCGCGGTAAAGCTGCTCGGCGATCAGGATGCGCACAAGCTGGTGCGGCCAGGTGAGCTTGCCCAGATTGAGGACGAGGCGGGCCCGATCGCGCAGATCCGGGTCGATGCCATCGGCGCCACCGATGACGAAGGCCATGTCGCGCTGGCCGTTATCGGCGGCATCGCCGACGAATTTGGCAAATTCGGCACTGTCGAAGGCCTTGCCGCGCTCGTCGAGGACCACGATGAGCGCGCCGTCGGGGATCTGGCGGGAAAGCTCCTGGGCTTCCTCGCGCTTTCT
>JAIXSF010000238.1 GCA_027484835.1 Rhizobiaceae bacterium
CGGCTGCGAGGCTCAAGGGCACAAGACGGCGCGGGCCGAGTTCGATCTTGGCTGCGAGCCCGCGATCGTCGAAGCGGACTTCCGAATCACCACCGAGACCGAAGGTGCGCATGGCCACGGCTTCCACCATGGTGCGGTAGCCCCCGACGACAGCGCCGTCTTGATCGAGCCGTGGTTGGCCGTTTTCCATAACCGCGACGTCGGTCGTCGTGCCGCCGATATCGGAAACCACGGCATCATCGATGCCGGTCAGGTGACGCGCGCCGACAAGGCTTGCGGCCGGGCCGGAGAGGATGGTTTCGATCGGTCGAAGTCGGGCCTCCGCAGCAGAGATCAGCGCGCCATCGCCGCGCACGACCATCAGCGGGGCCTGGATGCCGCGCTCCGAAAGGTAGCGTTCGGCCGAGCCGATCAGGCGGTCGATCATGGCGACCAGTCGGGCGTTGAGAAGCGTGGTGAGCGCCCGGCGTGGGCCGCCAAGCTTGGAGGAAAGCTCATGGCTGCAGGTGACGGGAAGGCCGGAATGGCGGCGAATGATCTCCCGCGCCCGTTGCTCATGTGCCGGATTGCGGACGGCGAAATAGCCGGCGATGGCGAAGGACGAGACATTCGCCGAAAGCTCAGGCAGTGCCGCTTCCAGCGTCGCCTGGTCGAAAGGTGTCTCGTTGCCATGGACATCGTGTCCACCGGCGATGAAGAGGACGGGATCGTTGCCGAGCGCATCAGCCAAGCCATCGCGCTTCAGATCTTCGGGTCCGAAACCGATCATGATCAGGCCGGCGCGACCGCCCTGCCCTTCCACCAGCGCGTTCGTCGCAAGCGTCGTCGACAACGAGACAAGGCCGATCGCCGAGGGATCGACCGCTGATTCGGCGAGCACACTTTCGAGTGCCCCGGATATGCCGATCGACAGGTCGTGGCGGGTCGTGAGCGACTTCGCCTTGGCGACGATCCCATGCGTTTCGCTGTAGATCACGGCGTCGGTGTAGGTGCCGCCGGTGTCGATGCCCAGCATGTAATCGGATGTCACGCAGTCTTCCCCATTGTACCCGCCCGGATGGCGACGCATCCCTTATGGCACAGGGCTTGGTGCGATTTCCAGCGAGTGAGCGGCAGGATCACGCCGCTTTACGGCTTGCGCGGGGTCACCCGCATCGGAAGCCCGCCCGATGGCTGGGTGGTCAGCTTCTGCACAGGCCAGGGTTTCGTCTGCGGCGTAGTCTCGAAACGGAAGCGTTGCATCAGAACGGCGAGTGCAATGACCGCTTCCTGCAGGGCAAAGGTCGCGCCGATGCAAACGCGCGGACCTGCCCCGAAGGGTAGGTATTGGAAGCGACCGATCTTTTCCCGCTCGCCCGGCAAGAAGCGGGATGGATCGAAGATGCGCGGCTTGTCCCAGTAGAGTTCATGGCGATGCAGCGTCCATGGCATGACCAGCACGGTCGTGCCCCTCGCGATTTCAACGACCTCGCCGTTCGGAGCCGTGTATCGGTCATCGGCGATCGCGTCGCGATTGATCGACGGGGCCGGCGGATAAAGTCGCATCGCTTCCTCGAAAGCCGCACGCACATGCGGCATGCGGTCGAGCCATTCGACAGGATCGGCACCGGAGGCGATCACCTCGTCGATCTCCCGCTCCATGGAATCCCGCACATCCGGACAATGCGCGACGCAATAAAGTGTCCAGGCCAGCGCACGGGCCGTAGTCTCGTGACCCGCACCGATGAAGGTAAGAATATTGTCCTCGATTTCCTCCGAAGTTAGTCCGTCCGGTCCCTCGAGTTCCAAGAGGAGCGTGAGGAAATCATCGGGCGCCTTGTCACGCTCGGCCTGGATGATCGCTCGACGATGATCCATCGTCCGACGCACGAGCTCGCGAAACTTGCGGAGTACCCCGAGACCGCGAATGCGCGTCAGACGCGGGATCCATTTTGGCGCGCGCAGCAGATCAAGCGGATCGATGCGGCCCATGCTGTGGAGGAGATCATCGACATCCCTGGCGAAATCGCCCTGTTCCGAGACGATGCCGCCGGAAAACAGGGTTTCCGAGAGGATCGCATAGGTGAGCTCCGTCATGTCGACGGCGACATCGCGAACCGTGCCTTCGGCGCCAGCTTCATATCGTTCGAGGAAAAGCTCGCTTTGCTCGCGCATCTGGCGGGCGAATCCGCGGGCATGGCGCGGGGTGAAAACCGGCGCCATCGCCTTGCGCGAGCGCTTCCAGACGGGCCCTTCGGCTGTCAGCAGTCCATCGCGCAGAATGGGTCTGAGCACGAGCTGTCGGATCTCCGACATCTCGTAGTTTGCCGCGTTGTCGACAAGCACGTGGCGGATCAGGCCGGGATCATTGGCGATGATGGTGGTCTGGCCGAAGAAGCGCGTCACGATCCAGGGCCAGGTGTAAGAGGGCTGCCCCCAGAGCTCGAGCGGGTTGCGCAGAACTGTCCGGATGATTTCAAGCCGGCTTGGCGGGACGGTGCGTGGCACCGGGGCCGGCGGCTCAAAGGTCGATCTGCGCAGACTGGCGTCCATGTCCTGCTCCTTCGGAGGCTTAAAGGCCCCCTCAAAGAGTTAGAGCAGGGACTGCAACTCTTCCAGCCGATCATTGATCAGCCAGCCGTAATAGTTCTCTTCCGGCCAATTCGCCGCACCACTTGCGCGTCTGGCGGCCAGGGCTCGGGCACGTTCCTGGGAATTGCCGATATTGAACAGCGTTGCGGTCAGGCCTGGATTACCAGAGATATCGACATCGGCGATCTGCTTGTAGTCATCGATCGACTTGCGAATCACGGCCGCCATGAAGGCGAGCGAGATATCGGGGTCCATGATCGCCTTGTAGACGCCGGCGGCATCGTTTTCATCGAGCTTGGGGTAACCCGACTTTTCGTGCACGAGATCCGACAGCATCAGCGCGGTCAGCGGATTGATCTGACCCAGACCAAATGTCTGACCGGCATAGAAGGGCTGAAAGAAGACGGCGCTGAACCGGTTGTTGGGATAGGACACTCCCCCCACCGTTTCGCCGCGGAACCGCTTCTGCCAGACGTCTTCCCGGCAGGTCCACAGACGGTAGGAGTCCGAATAGCCGTTGCATTCGGAAAATTCCGGCCGACCGACAAACTCGGAAATGCTCTCGTCCTTGTAGCCGAAACGGAAGCTGTTGCCGGCGTAAGATGCGGCCTTCACATAATAGCTCTGCAGGCTGTCATAGGCATCGACGTTATAGGTATGCTCGCCGACGATCGCACCGACCATGTGAATGGGTGCGATGCCGTAGGCGGAGGCCGTCTTCTTGATCTTGCCCACCAGGGAGGAATCCGTCCGCAGGAGGTCACGGACCTTCTCGTATTTCAGATCGAAGCTGGTCTTGCCTGCCTTGGTCCGGCGCACCGATGCACCCGGGATTGCCGGCTGCTCGACATTGCGATTTCCCGACGGCACCTTCTGGTCCGCAAGGGATGCTGCGGGCACAATGCCGACAAGCGTGGCGGCGACGATCAGATTTCTGGCAATGTTCAGCACGATGGGCGGCCCCTGGACATTTGTCCTTCAACGGATTGGCGACGCAGGACGACCGTTATCCGACAGCGGCACTCATTACATAAGAGGCCCCCGTATTGTCGATATGGACCGCTTTCACTTTCCCGGCACGCCGAGGGCGAAAGCGACCCATAGATGCACAAAGATCACAGGATGTAGCGGCTCAAGTCCGTATTGGCGGCGAGATCGCCGACATGCTCCTGCACATAGGCCGAGTCGATCATGACTTCCGAGCCACCGCGGTCCGGGGCATGGAAGGAAATCTCGTCGAGCACCCGCTCCATGACCGTCTGCAGCCGACGGGCGCCGATATTTTCGACTGTTTCGTTGAGCTGGACCGCGACATCGGCGAGCGCGTCGATCGCATCCTCCGTGAAGTCGAGGTTGAGTTCCTCGGTCGCCATCAGCGCCTTGTACTGGCGAATGAGACTTGCCTCGGTCTCCGTCAGGATGCGGCGGAAGTCTTCCTTGGTCAGCGGCTTCAGCTCGACCCGGATCGGAAGACGGCCCTGGAGTTCCGGCAAGAGGTCGGAAGGCTTGGAGACGTGGAACGCACCGGACGCGATGAACAGGATATGATCCGTCTTCACCGGACCGTACTTGGTCGCAACGGTCGTGCCTTCAACGAGCGGAAGCAAGTCGCGCTGCACGCCTTCACGCGAAACGCCGGCGCCCATGGCGCCTTCGCGGGCGGCGATCTTGTCGATTTCGTCGAGGAAGACGATGCCGTCATTCTCGACAGAGCGCAGCGCTTCCCGCTGGATGACTTCGTTGTCGATCAGCTTGTCCGACTCATCACGGATCAGGTCGGCATAGGATGCCTTGACGGTGGTACGCACCTTCTTGGTGCGGTTGCCCATGGCCTTGCCGAACATTTCCGAGAGATTGAGGATCCCGATATTGGCACCGGGCATGCCGGGAACTTCGAAGCCCGGCGCACCGGATCCGCTGTCGGCCACTTCGATATCGATTTCCTTGTCGTCGAGCTCGCCGTTGCGCAGCTTCTTGCGGAAGCTGTCGCGTGTGGCAGGAGACGCGGTCGCGCCGACCAGAGCATCAAGGACGCGCTCCTCGGCCAGCTGGTGGGCCTTGGCCTGCACTTCCAGGCGTTTCTTTTCGCGGATCAGACCGATGCCGATTTCGACCAGATCGCGAATGATCTGTTCGACGTCACGGCCGACATAACCGACTTCGGTGAATTTGGTCGCCTCGACCTTAATGAAGGGGGCGCCGGCAAGCTTGGCCAGCCGACGGGAGATTTCCGTCTTGCCGACACCGGTTGGGCCGATCATCAGGATGTTCTTCGGCATGACCTCGTCGCGAAGGTCTTCCGAGAGCTGCTGGCGGCGCCAGCGGTTGCGAAGCGCGATGGCGACCGCGCGCTTGGCGTCATGCTGGCCGATGATATGGCGGTCGAGCTCGGAAACGATCTCGCGCGGAGAAAAATTGGTCATTCAGTCTGCTCCTCACGATGCCGCGGACCCGCGCATCGTCTCTTGGTGTGGAATACGATCGGCAGCCGTCAGTCGGCGTCGAGGGTTTCGACCACCATGTTGTTGTTGGTGTAAACGCAGATCTCGCCGGCGATCGTCAAAGCGCGCCTGGCGATGTCCTCTGCCGAGCGATCGGTGTCCATCAGCGCGCGGGCAGCTGCATAGGCAAAGTTGCCGCCGGAGCCGATCGCGATCGTGCCGTGCTCGGGCTCCAGCACGTCACCATTGCCGGTGATTGCGAGCGTGATCGACTTATCGGCCACCAGCATCATGGCTTCGAGATTGCGCAGATACTTGTCGGTCCGCCAGTCCTTGGCGAGCTCGACGGCGGCGCGCATCAGCTGGCCGGGATACTGCTCGAGCTTCTTTTCGAGACGATCGAGCAGTGTGAAGGCATCGGCAGTCGCGCCGGCGAAGCCTGC
>JAIXSF010000145.1 GCA_027484835.1 Rhizobiaceae bacterium
AAGGCTCCGGGCTTCGGCGATCGTCGCAAGGCCATGCTCGAGGACATCGCCATCCTGACGGGTGGTACGGTCATCTCGGAAGACCTCGGCATCAAGCTCGAGAACGTCACCCTCAACATGCTGGGCCGTTCGAAGAAGGTGTCGATCGAGAAGGAGAACACCACGATCATCAACGGCGCCGGCTCCAAGACGGAGATCGATGGCCGCGTGGCCCAGATCAAGGCGCAGATCGAGGAGACCTCCTCCGACTACGACCGCGAGAAGCTGCAGGAGCGTCTGGCCAAGCTCGCCGGTGGCGTTGCCGTCATCCGCGTTGGTGGCTCGACCGAAATCGAAGTCAAGGAACGCAAGGACCGCATCGACGACGCTCTGAACGCAACGCGCGCTGCCGTTCAGGAAGGCATCGTTCCTGGCGGTGGTACGGCTCTGCTTCGTTCGTCGACCAAGATCACCGTCAAGGGTGCAAACGACGACCAGGAAGCCGGCATCAACATCGTTCGCCGCGCTCTCCAGTCGCTGGTTCGCCAGATCGCCACCAACGCCGGTGACGAAGCTTCGATCATCGTCGGCAAGATCCTCGACAAGAACGAAGAAAACTACGGCTACAACGCCCAGACCGGCGAATTCGGCGACATGATCGCCATGGGTATCGTCGATCCGGTCAAGGTTGTTCGTACGGCTCTGCAGAACGCAGCTTCGGTCGCTTCGCTGCTGATTACCACCGAAGCCATGATCGCCGAGCTTCCGAAGAAGGAAGCTGCTGGCGGCATGCCGGGCGGCATGGGCGGCATGGGCGGCATGGACATGATGTAAGACCCATCGGGGCTTACCATCGGGTCCATCAAAGCCGCCCATCATCTAGAGTGGTTCAGCGCGTCAAGCGCGCTGAACAGGCGGCATGGACATGATGTAAGACCTTCGGGGTTTAACATCTGAGCCATCTGGTTCAGTCTTTCGGAAGGGCGGCCCTCGGGTCGCCCTTTTCTTTTGTGCCAAGCTTAGACAAAGGTTGGTCTAGGCGACTATAGATGACAGCCGACGGTTGACACGAAACTCCCTAATATAAATAGTCGCTGAAGAATGCATCGACGGATGGGGCGTTGCGGGAGACAGTATCGGCAGGGGATGCGGAACAGAAATTAGCGATATCTAATATTTGTAACGTTAACTTGCATAGAAGATCTGCACCAAACCGGGACAAGAAGCGTTTTCAGGTTCAATATTTCATGGTATCGAACCTATTAAATCCGACGCGTGTAGACTGTTCATCTTCAACCTTCTTGTGGGGGAAGGTTGCAAACCGGGCCAATTTCGTGTGTTTGGCCGGCCGATGACGTGACTGCAATCGGAGCAAGAAACGACAGACTGGCATCAAGCCCGGCGAAGAGGTCTCATCGACCGAATGCCGGACTTGAAACATGGGTTTTTCTCGATCGGGGCCGAGAAGGACATATGGGCTGCTGGCGTATCCTGCATACGGAAAGGCTGACGAGTTTTCCGCTCGTTCAGGGGTGCCGGCTAACGCCGGATGGGGGATCGGTCTTGAAGCGCCTGGCGCTGCGGACTGGTGGAATTGGGGCCAGTTGTGGCTATCGACTTGGGGATCGCCTTGTTCAAAATCGCGAATGCTGATCTTGCGACCACCTTTATGGTGAGCGAACAGGATGGAGACGGCTTGCTGGGACAGCATGCCTGCCGTTTTGGCTTGTCCGAAGATTGGACCGGGGACCTGACCAACGGACTTTTGAAGCTCGGGCCGACGGCACGTAGCCTGCATGGTCTGGACACTGACGAGAGCGGGCTTCTGACAGTCATGCGCTGCTATGACCAGGCGGACAGGAGCCACATTCTCAGGCTCTTCGAGCAGGCGGCAACACAGCCGTCACGCTTCTGCTATTCCACGACGATTGTCTCGGGCGCGAAAAACCGCCAGCCCGTCTTCTGCATCGGGGAATCTTCAGGCTTCGAGGGAAGCGGTGGCCAGATGGTCGGGCTTTTCATCTTCCCGCGCTTCCAGCTGCCGACGGCTACATCGGTCTCGCCAGCTTAGGCTTTTCCACTCCAATGCCAGAAACAAGCGAGGAGGCACGCCATGGCGGCCTCCTCACTTATTTTCAGCTTCGAGCCGGGATGCTCAGCCCCTTCTGGCTTGCAGGGCGCGCCTCAGCCCTTGCCCACCAGTCGAGGACGCGCGGGAAGTCCGCAAGCCCAAGATCCGTCTCGCCATCGTAGAAGACTTTCAGGCAGCGGACCCAAGGCCAGGTGGCGATGTCGGCTATCGTATAGTCTTGGCCCACAAGCCAAGGACCCTTTTCCAGCTGCGCTTCAAGAACACTCAGCAGACGGCGGGTCTCGTCGCGGTAGCGCTGGGCCGGATAGGGATTGTTCTCCACCTTGTCGGCGGCAAACTTGTGAAAGTGGCCATACTGACCGAACATCGGGCCGACGCCGCCCATCTGGAACATCAGCCATTGCAGCACCGCATAGCGGGCAGCGCCTTCTTTGGGTAGCAGCTTGCCGGTCTTGTCCGCCAAGTAGATCAGAATGGCGCCGGATTCAAAGATGCCGATCGGTTTGCCGTCCGGACCATTGGGATCGATCAATGCGGGGATGCGGCCATTCGGGTTGAGCGAGACAAATTCGGGGCTCTTCTGAGCGTTCGTTCCGAAGTCGACCAGATGCGGCTCATAGGCAAGGCCCAGTTCTTCCAGCGCGATCGAGGCCTTCACGCCATTCGGTGTCGGCAGGGAGTAAAGCTGAATGATGTCGGGATTGGTGGCCGGCCATCTGGCCGTAATGGGGAAGGCTGAGAGATCTGCCATGGGAGGGCTCCTTTGCTCGGCGGACTGCACCCAAGGTAGGGAGGGTGATCTGCGGTGTGAAGTGTTCAATGGAGAACAACGACGTCACCATCGTTTCCTTTTTGTGAACGAACAGTCAAAAACTGTTAACCTATGCCTGCGACAAAAAAGTATGCATCAAGGCGGCAGTTACTGGAACCGCCACGGTTGGGGTTTCAGCGTCAACGCAACCGGAGTTCCCCCAATGTCCGCCACCACCAACGGTCTTCTCGTTCTCGTCCGCATCCTGCTTTCCTTCATGTTCATCATGGCCGGCTACGGCAAGCTGGCCGATCCGGCTGGCACTGCCGGCATGATCTCCGGCGCCGGTCTGCCCGCCGCCGATCTGCTCGCTTACGCTGCCGGTATCTATGAGCTCGTCGCAGGTCTCTTCATCCTCGTCGGCTTCCAGACCAAGATCACTGCCTGGTCCGTCGCAATCTTCTGCGTGTTCACCGGTCTCGTCTTCCACACCGGCACCGTTGCCATCGAAGGCTGGCCGGAAGGCGCACTCGGCTGGATCAACACGCTGAACCAGATCATGGTCATGAAGAACGTTACGCTGGCCGGCGGTTACATCGCTCTCGCCATCACCGGCGCCGGCGCCTACTCGATCGACGCCCGCCGCGGCTCGGCTTCTGCCGTCACCGCCTGATCCCTGCCCCACAAGGCAAACAGAAACCCGCTGGAGCAATCCGGCGGGTTTTTTCGTGTCTGTGATTTCCACTTAAGACTTTTGCGCCAGCCACACTGTTGCGCCACCGCATGCCGGATCTTCGACTACATGCTTGAGCACGACGAAACCGTTTTCAGCCAGCAGGGAGCGGTACTCGTCAGGGTCGAGGCTCGCGTGATAGAGCGGCTCGCCCTCGAACTCCCCGACCGCGACGCCAGCGGCCGGACCCGATGTGAACATCAGGGTAGCGCCGCTTTCGGCATGGGACGCAAAGCGCGGAAACATCGCCCGCTGCGCCTCAGGCGTGAGATGGAAAAAGCTGTGCCAGGCGACGATCGCCTGAAAAGTCCGTCCGAGGGCCAGATCCCGCATATCGCCGACATGCCAGTCATGCGCCGGGAACCTCTGTCGGCACAGGCGGATCAGCGGCTCCGAGACGTCGAGCCCGGTGACAACTAAGCCTCGACCAATCAGGTCGGCCGCGATCGGCTCGCCGGAACCGCATCCGATGTCGAGCACTGGGGCACCTGGAGACAATGGTGCGACCAGGAGGTCCAGCCAGGGACGCTCGAAGCCGTTCTTGCCGCGCACGCGATCAAAGGCCTCTGCATGACGCGTATACAATCCGGGGATGGCATCCGCGTATGACATCAAGACCTCAGAGCACGCCGCTCACGGCCTCGACGATGCGGCCGATCGTTGGATTGCCGTCATGCTCCGGCTTTCTCGCCCTGACAAGGCAGGCCTCGGATCGCAGGATCACGCCATCCGACAGCACCTTCAGGTGGTTGGCGCGAAGGGTCGAGCCGGTGGAGGTGATGTCAACGATGATATCGGCCTGGCCGGCAGCGGGGGCGCCTTCGGTGGCGCCCAGGCTCTCGACGATGCGATAGAGCTGGATGCCGTGTTGGCGCGAAAAATGCTGCTGCGTCAGGCGCCAGTATTTGGTGGCGATCGCCAAGCGTCGGCCATGGCGGGTACGGAATTCGGCGGCGACATCGCCGAGATCGGCCATGGTGTCAACGTCGTACCAGACCTCGGGAACGGCGACGACGACATCGGCATGGCCGAAGCCGAGGCGAGCG
>JAIXSF010000043.1 GCA_027484835.1 Rhizobiaceae bacterium
ATGGCGCAGAATTGGACCCCGAGCAGCTGGAGACAGAAGCCGATCAAGCAGGTTCCGGCGTATCCGGACCTCGACGCATTGAAGGCTGCCGAGCAGCAGCTTTCGACCTATCCGCCGCTCGTCTTTGCGGGCGAGGCCCGTCGTCTCAAGAAGTCGCTGGCCCAGGTCGCGGAAGGCAATGCCTTCCTGCTGCAGGGCGGTGACTGCGCCGAGAGCTTTGCCGAGCATGGCGCGGACAACATCCGCGACTTCTTCCGCGCCTTCCTGCAGATGGCCGTCGTCCTGACCTTCGGTGCCCAGCTGCCGGTGGTCAAGGTCGGCCGTATCGCCGGTCAGTTCGCCAAGCCGCGTTCGTCGGACATGGAAAAGATCGGCGATGTCGAGCTGCCGAGCTACCGTGGTGACATCATCAACGGCATCGAATTCACCGAAGAGGCCCGCATTCCGAGCCCCGAGCGCCAGCTGATGGCCTACCGCCAGTCGGCCGCGACGCTGAACCTGTTGCGCGCGTTCGCCATGGGCGGTTATGCCAACCTCGACAACGTGCATCAGTGGATGCTGGGCTTCATCAAGGATAGTCCGCAGGCCGAGCGCTATCGCAAGCTCGCTGACCGCATCTCCGAAACCATGGACTTCATGAAGGCCATCGGCATCACCTCGGAGAACAATCCGAGCCTGCGCGAGACGGACTTCTTCACCAGCCATGAAGCGCTGCTTCTCGGCTATGAGGAGTCGCTGACACGCGTCGATTCCACCTCCGGCGACTGGTATGCCACGTCTGGTCACATGATCTGGATTGGTGACCGCACCCGTCAGGCCGACCATGCACATCTGGAATACTGCCGCGGCATCAAGAACCCGATCGGTCTCAAGTGCGGCCCGTCGCTGCAGGCGGACGATCTCCTGAACCTGATCGACATCCTGAACCCGCAGAACGAAGCCGGCCGCCTGACGCTGATCTGCCGCTTCGGCCACGACAAGGTTGCCGAGCACCTGCCGCGCCTCATTCGCGCCGTCGAGCGGGAAGGCCGCAAGGTCGTTTGGTCCTGCGACCCGATGCATGGCAACACGATCACGCTCAACAACTACAAGACCCGTCCGTTCGAGCGGATCCTGTCGGAAGTCGAAAGCTTCTTCCAGATCCACCGTGCGGAAGGCTCGCATCCGGGTGGTATCCACATCGAGATGACCGGCAAGGACGTCACCGAATGCACCGGTGGTGCACGGGCCGTCACCGGCAACGACCTTGGCGATCGTTACCACACCCATTGCGACCCGCGTCTCAATGCCGACCAGGCTCTGGAGCTTGCCTTCCTGCTGGCCGAACGCATGAAGAGCGGCCGCGACGAAAAGCGTATGCTTGTTGCGAACGGCTGAAGCTTAAGTTCAGCTTTCCGAATTTGACGACCGGGCGGGCCTCTGTGAGGTTCGCCCGGTTGTCGTTTGGGAGGTTGAGATGAATGACGAAAAGACGGGGCATTGCCTGTGTGGGGCCGTGCGCTTCAGGACGCGTGGCCAGCTGCGCGAAGTGATTGCCTGTCATTGTTCGCAATGCCGCCGACAGACCGGGCTCTTTTACGCGGCCACGAATGTCTCGCTCGATCGCCTCGATGTGGAGGGCATGGAGAGTGTCAGCTGGTATCGCGCGAGCGATGCGGCGAGGCGCGGGTTTTGCCGGACATGTGGTTCCGCACTTTTCTGGCAGGCCGACGGCGCGGATTATATGTCGATCATGGCCGGCGCCTTCGATCAGCCCAGCGGGCTTACGATCGGCTACCACATCTTTTGCGCGGACAAGGGTGATTTCTACGAGATCAATGATGACCGGCCGCAGTATCGGGCGGGCAGGACCTGAGGCCGCTATGCGGCGGCCCAATTCTCCACCTTTACGCCCAGCTCGTCGAGCGCTCGCTGATAGGAAAGGTCCACCGCTGCGAACTTCGCCGACTGCCAGGTAAAGTAGTCTTCCACGAACTGGCTTGAGAGCAACAGATTTCCGCGGCGGCGCGGTTGTTCCCAATGCAGCAATCCGTCCGTTTCCGCCTTCTTGAACATGCGCTTCAAGTTGGTGGTCGAGACCTGATAGGTGTCGCTCAGTTCCACCAGCGTGACCGGGCCGCAGGAGTGGGTCGGTGCGGTGCGGTCGACATGGTCGAGCCGTGAGATGAGATCGTGCAGGATGATGCCGCCGAGGTCGGACCAGAGAAAATGGCCGATCGAATCCTTCGGTTCGCGCCAAGTCGGATCGGCCACCATGAGCTCGGCGCCGATCGGCTGTGCGATCAGGAAGATCCTCTCTTCCGCAAGGGAGGTCATCTCGCGATTACCACCATCGAGCCGGTCGAGGCAGGCGAGATGTCCGTTGAACCAGCTGCGGAGACCGTCGAGGCTCAGTTCGGTGGGTTCAAGAACGCGGACGCGTTTGTCCGGGATGTCGGGCACATCCCGCAGGAACTTGTAGGCGACGAGCTCTGCCAGGTAGCCGGTTGCCGTGTTGCGGCTCGCAGCGCCCAGTTTCATCACGGTATCCACGAAACGCGTGGCCGTCAGACCCGACAAGGGGTCGTCGGGCGTGCGACGCAGGGCCAACGCAAACAGAGACTGGGTCATCAGCCACTTGCGATGCGATGCCTTGAGGCGGGACATTCGCGGAGTTCGCATGTGAATGCCGATGAGATGGCGCGCAATCTGCTTTTCGATGTCCGGATAAAGTGGGTGGGCAACAATTTCGGCACGCGTCAAAAGCGGCATGGCAATAGCTCGGAGTTAAAGACTTTAAATGCCTTCCAGAGTGCTCGACCATTAGCGCTGAACGCCAAGAACAGTGAACGCCGATACTGTCAAGCATCCCGATATGTCGAACAAAAAAAGTCTATGGACGAAATCGGGTGGCGCCGCAATAGCACCACCCGATCAAAACCGCTTTATGGATAACTGTCGGCCGAAGTAACGACAGGTTCAACTGTTGGGTTGCAGTCGCTCTGCCTGTTCGGGGAAGAAACGATCAAGTCCATAGCCTTCGCCGAACATGACATCGTGCTGAAGAAGACGATAGTCGCGGATGAGCGGGTCGATGCGGCCAGACAATGCCCAATCGGCCTGGGCCTTGTTGTTGCGGCCGATCAGCTGATGTCTGTCGATGACGGCATAGCGTTCCGCGACCCGGCCGAGCATGCCCGTGTAGTAGGGGTGACGATAGCCTGCCATACGCACGACGTAATAGGGCAGCTGCGAGGGGCTGACGGAGCCGATGTCCTTCTGTACGCCGCGCTTCGAAGACCAGACAACGAGCGGTGTCTCGTGTTCCCGCTTCATGGTGGTGACGGATGCCTTGCGGGTTGCCACGACATTGGCCATGTAGCCGCTCTCGGTATAGACCTCGTTCAGCGGCGGCAGGTGGTCGCCGAAGAGCACGATGATCGTTTCGCGCCGGCGCTTCTTGGCCCAGTCCATCAGTGCCTTCAGGCTCTGATCGGCTTCCTTCACACCCTGGGTGTAGGTCGAGAGCGCGCTGGTGCTACCGTCCGACAGGGTCGGGGCATCGACCTCGATGGTGTTCTTGGCATAGCGGTTGCGCTCATAGGGGCCATGGCCCTGCAGCGTAACAGCGAAGAAGAAGAACGGCTGGTCGGTGTTGTCGGCTTCCTTGATGATGTAGCGCGTCAGCGCATCGTCCGACGCAAAGATACCGCGCTTGTCCATGGCGGGCATGTTTTCTTCCGAGTGGAACTGGCGGAAGCCAAGCGACTGGTAGACGTTGTTGCGGTTCCAGAACCAGCTCTGGAAGGGATGGAATGCTTTGGTGACGTAGCCCTTGGACTCGAAGAAGGTCGCAAGGGACGGAACCGGACGGCGGATATACTGCTGATACGGAATGCTGCCATAGGGCAGGAAAGCGTTCGAGAAGCCGGTGAGGGCCTCGAATTCGACGTTGGCGGTCATGCCGCCGAATTCCGGCGAAAAGACATTGCCCGACTGCGCGCCGCGGATCACCGGCATCGGATCTGCCGAATAGCGGATGCTTGTCATCCGGGTCGGATCCCAAAGCGATTCACTCATCACCATGATCACGTCTGCCTGGCGGCCCGAAAAGAACGAGGCCGGGAGCAGATCGGTCTGCATGTCCGTGATGGCAACATGGCTGTAGCCGGCAGGCGCGCTGACGCTCGCCATCGGGACATTGAAGGCAAAGGCCAGCAGGAAGCCGTTGTGGCGGTAGTTTTCCTTCTGGTCCCACATCATGGGCACGATGTTGAGGCGATCACGGAAGGCAGAGAACGCCATCGGATCCATCAACGTGACGAAGCCTGCGAGGAGAGGGAAGGAGAGCGCAAGACGAATGCCGCGGCCCGCAAGGTTCAGCCGCGGGAAGATCTTGCGGCTTTTCCAGATCAGGGTCACGAAGGCTGCAATGAAAAGTACGCTGCCGATCGCAAGGCCGATGGCCTTGGCAGGCTCGGCAGCGACCATGGCAGGCAGGAGCTGCATGATTTGGCGACCGAAAAGCAGGTCACTGGGAAACAGCGGGTCGGAGAGAAACAGCTGCTTTTGTCCCGAAAAGAAGGCGGGCAGCAAGGTCAGCGGACCGATGAAGAGCGCCGACTGATAGGCTTTGCCGATCACGGCATCGGCGAAAACGAGCAAGAGGAAGACCACGCCGGTTGCCACCAGGCCAGGCCGGCTGAACGACGTCATGTATTCCGCGATGTCGACCAGGGTGCCGCGGGCGAGGATTTCGCTCGCAATCACGATCGCAGCCGCGATCAAAGCCGTGTTCACCCACTGGATGACAAGCTGGAGAGCCCAGGAGCTGCCGAGGCTGCGTTCGCGGGTCGTGCCGAACGCAGTGAATATGTTCGCGGCAAGCGATTTCGGGTTGGTCTGGACCACGTCGAACTCCAGGTGATCAGCGGGTGTCATGAAAGGTTCGCATACGTGTCACATAAATGTCATGAATGCTACATGAACCGCGACGCAGAAGGCTTTGTTCCCCGAATTTAAGGGGACTTGGTTAGCGCCGGCGTACCTTTGGAAAAAGCGCCGTCAGAGCGGCGTTGCGATTGGCGTAGCGAGCGGCTAAATCGGTGTCATGAGCGAAGCAAAGAAGATCTCCGACGTCCTGCGCATAGCGGTGGCACAGTTCAATCCGGTTGTCGGCGACGTTTCCGGCAATCTGGCGAAAGCGCGCACAGCGCGGGCCGATGCGGCCGGGCAGGGGGCGGATCTTCTGCTGCTGACGGAACTCTTCATTTCCGGTTATCCGCCAGAGGATCTCGTGCTGAAACCTGCCTTCCTCAGCGCCTGCCTGCAGGCCGTCGAGGCGCTGGCTGCAGATACCGTCGATGGCGGCCCCGGTGTCATCGTCGGTTTCCCGCGCCAGGGCGAGAAGGGGCGGCATAACTCGGTCGCGATCCTCGATGGCGGAAAGATCCTCGCCTTCCGCGACAAGATCGATCTGCCCAACTACGGCGAATTCGACGAGAAGCGCGTCTTTGTCGAAGGCGAGATGCCGGGTCCGGTGAACTTCCGCGGCGTGCGTATCGGCGTGCCGATCTGCGAGGAGATCTGGAACGATCTCGGCGTCTGCGAGACGCTGGCCGAGACGGGTGCAGAGATCCTGCTCGTACCGAATGGCTCGCCCTACTACCGTGGCAAGGTGGATGTCCGCCATCAAGTGGCACTGCGCCAGGTCATCGAGACCGGCCTGCCGCTGGTCTTCGCCAACCAGCTCGGCGGTCAGGACGAGCTGGTCTTCGATGGCGCGAGCTTTGCCTTCAACGGCGACAAGTCGCTCGCCTTCCAGATGAGCCAGTTCGAGGAGACGCTGTCGGTCACGACCTGGAAGCGCACGGCGGATGGCTGGCGCTGCGATCAGGGGCCGGTGTCGCGCATTCCGGAAAAGGAAGAGGCCGACTACCGCGCCTGCGTGCTCGGCTTCCGTGACTACGTGAACAAGAACGGCTTCAAGAGCGTCGTGCTCGGGCTCTCCGGCGGCATTGATTCTGCCATCTGCGCGGCGATCGCCGTGGATGCGCTGGGCGAAGAACGGGTTCGCACGATCATGCTGCCCTATCGCTACACCTCGCAGGAAAGCTTTGCCGATGCCGAGGCCTGCGCCAAGGCGCTCGGCTGCCACTACGACATCGTGCCGATCCAGGAGCCGGTCGAGGGTTTCCTTTCCGCACTCTCGGATATGTTCGAGGGCACCGAGAGCGGGATCACCGAGGAGAACCTGCAGAGCCGTACGCGTGGCACGATCCTGATGGCGATCTCCAACAAGTTCGGCTCTATGGTCGTCACCACTGGCAACAAGTCGGAGATGTCGGTCGGCTATGCCACGCTCTACGGCGACATGAACGGCGGCTTCAACCCGATCAAAGACCTCTACAAGATGCAGGTCTATGCGCTCTCGGCCTGGCGCAACGAGAATGTGCCGCCAGGTGCACTCGGTCCCTCGGGCGAAGTGATCCCTGCCAACATCCTGTCGAAGGCCCCGTCCGCGGAGCTTCGGCCGAACCAGACCGACCAGGATTCGCTGCCGCCCTATCCCGTTCTCGACGACATTCTCGAATGCCTCGTCGAAAAGGAAATGGGTGTCGACGAGATCGTTGCGCGCGGTCATGACATTGCGACCGTGCATCGTGTCGAGCACCTGCTCTACCTCGCCGAATATAAGCGCCGCCAGTCGGCTCCGGGCGTAAAGATCACCAAGAAGAATTTCGGACGCGATCGTCGCTATCCGATCACGAACCGGTTCCGGGATCGCTGAGCGATCCTGGACGGCCGAGAGGAAGCAGCATGCGCAGTTCCGTCGAAATCTTTGACATCAACACCCGCGAATGCGAGGTCGTCTGGCAGACGGAAGACCTCGTCGAGGCACCCAACTGGTCGCGGGACGGCGAGTTCCTGGTCATCAACGGCGACGGGCTGCTTTACGCGCTGCCGCTCGACGAGGAAGATCCGGAGCCGGAACTGATCGACACCAGCTTCGCGGTGCGGCTGAACAACGATCACGGGATCTCCCCGGACGGTGCCTCGATCGCCTTTTCGGATCACACGCTTTACGGCAAGTCTTGCATCTACATGCTGGGCGATGGCGATGATGAGCCACGTCAGGTCACGGACAAGATGCCGTCCTACTGGCATGGCTGGTCGCCGGACGGGAAGGAACTCGCCTATTGCGGCGATCGTGGCGGTGTCTTCGACATTTACACGATCTCAACCAAAGGCGGGCTCGAGCGGCGCCTGACGAACGGCGAGGGGCACAATGACGGCCCCGACTATTCGCCAGACGGTCGGTGGATCTATTTCAATTCCAGCCGTACCGGCACCATGCAGATCTGGCGGATGCGCACCGATGGCAGCGACCTGCAGCAGCTGACTTCGGACGGCTTTGGTGATTGGTTTCCCCATCCGTCGCCGGATGGAAGCAAGGTGCTGTTCCTCTCCTATGACGCGGATGTCTCCGGCCATCCGCGTGACAAGCAGGTGCGCCTCCGCCTGATGGATGCCGATGGCGGTAATGTCGAAACGCTCATCGAATTCTTCGGCGGGCAGGGTTCGATCAATGTTCCGAATTGGTCGCCAGACGGCTCGGCCTTCGCCTTCGTGCGCTATTTTCCGATCCCGGATTAAGGTCGTCGCTTTCAAGCCTGTTGTTGCGGTTGCTGCTGCGGTAGAACACATCCGTCAGGTGCCCGCCGAAGGTGGGAGAATCGGGAAGCCGGTGAAATTCCGGCACGTGCCCAACGCTGTGAGGCGGACGTGACGCGCAGGGGAAACCCATCCACTGGAGCAATCCGGGAAGGCGCGCGTTGCGGATGATGCCCAGTCAGAAGACCGGCCTGGCGAGATAGACCGAACCCGCTTGGACGGCGGGTGGTTGCGCATTGTGGGGAATACGATGCACGACAGACCGAACGAGTTTCTCGTCCGGACGGCGCCATTTGCCGAACCGGACAAGGACGCCGTCTACCGCGCCATTCATACGCGTCGTGATGTTCGCGACCAGTTTCTTCCCGATCCTCTGCCGGATCCAGTCGTGCGCAGGCTCCTGGAGGCGGCGCACGCAGCACCCTCTGTCGGCTTCATGCAACCCTGGAACTTCCTGCTGATCCGCCGTCCTGAAACGCGGGAGGCGATCTGGCAGGCGTTCCGGCGTGCCAATGACGAGGCGGAAGCGATGTTCCCGGTAGAGCGCCGCAGCGCTTATCGGGCGTTGAAGCTCGAAGGTATCCGGAAGGCGCCGCTCAATATCTGCATCACCTGCGATCCGGATCGAGCCGGGCCCGTCGTGCTCGGTCGGACGCATGATGCCCGAATGGACGCCTTTTCAACGGTCTGCGCCATCCAGAACCTGTGGCTTGCCGCGCGGGCTGAAGGTGTCGGCCTTGGCTGGGTCAGCATCTTTCACGAGGCAGAAGTGAAGGCGATGCTCGGCATTCCCGATCGGGTCCAGATCATCGGCTACCTGTGCCTCGGTTTTGTGGACGAGCTCTATTCGGCACCTGAGCTCGCGGTGAAGGGGTGGCGACAGCGACTGTCGCTCGACGAGCTGATCTTCGAGGAGGCATGGGAAAGCCGCGCCGACGATATCACTCCTGAAGCGGCTGCGGTCCTGACGTCGCCGGGTTCCTGAGGTCTATCGTGTCGTTGTCGGGTGGCAGGAAGGTCGGGCCTACCCGCCTGACATTCAGGCTTGCCTCATCGAGGTCGCGTGCGACCGGTTCCGGCGGAGGCGAAGCGGTGGCTGTCTTCGGCTTCGAAGGCGCGATCTCGAGGATCGAGGACTGGTAATCGGCAACGGGCGGCCTCGGGGTCATGCGCTGATGGTACTGGCTCAGATTGCAGGCGCAGGCGGGATCCGCGTCCGTCCGGCGATTGCGGTAAAGAAAGGCATTCGCAAGATCTCGATAGGGTTGCCCCGTCACGGCGGATACCATGTCGATCGTCTCGCTCCGTTCCGGGGCGTGGAAGAAGAGCTCTGTCTCCGTGCCGGGGCACATCTGCTGGCACTGGGCTGCATCGCGGGCGAAGTTCATTGCCGATGTCTGCGACGAGATCGGGAAGAAGCCGCCGTCACAGGTTCGGACGCACAGGGTGCGCACATTGCCACTCGGCATCATGCCGATTGGTGGCAGCGGCGCCGAATCGGCGGCCTCCGCCGCTCGGTTCGGACGATAAGGCTCCGGCAGACTGTCGAGATATGGGGTCCGCTGCGGCTCTTCCGGCAGGATCGCTTCTTCGGCGCCGCAGCCATTGAGTTCGAGCGCGGTCATCAACTCGGACCTCGCATCGGAGACACGACTGGCTCTAAGGTCGGCGAGCCTGGTTGTGAGAATATCCCTGTTGGCCTCCATGCGCGCGATGGCGCTTGCAAGTTCCCCGCAATCATTGCCTCCGTCGGGTCTGATCTGAACGATCGAAGAGGTCAGGCAACGGAGCCGTCTCTGGTCCTGCCGCGCCTTTCGCAGTTCCAGGTTCTGCTGGGCTATGGAACTCGCATAGCTGTTGATTTCGGGCGAGGTGCCGCCTTCATCTATCATCAACAGGCGGTCACGCAGACGCTCGCAGAGTGCAGAGGCCTCGGCACCGGCAGGCAGCATGCCGACCAAGAGGACCGATATCGCGATGGCATTGGTTATCCTGCTCGGCACATCCACTTTCCAGTTGTCGTTTGCAAGGCAGTCGACGACCCTGTTCGGCAGCAGGATAGCCGAGCAGCGTTCAAAGTAAAATGACAGATGGCGTGACGGCCGCGGACGACGTTGCCCGCGACCGTCAGCGCTGTCATGCCGCCTGTGCGGCGATCAGCGTCATGGGCCTTTCGAGCACGCTCCCGTCGATCGCGGCAACGGACTTCATTCGCTCTAGCAGGTCCTCCGAGACTTCCCAGGCCACCGCGACCGCCTGGACGACGCCGATGCGTCTTGGTTCGCCGATGCGCTCACCCGGGCAGCCCATGCGCTTGAACATGCGCTCGAGAAAGAAATCGGTGACGGTCACGATATGGCTGAGGCCGGAGGCAAGACCCATCTCGCCGACGCCACACATCAGCTCTGCGGCGGCGATCGTTACCTGGTTGCCGGCGCGGTCCTGGGAGATCGCCGGATCAATGCAGAACCGGCTCGATTCCCATATGGCGCCGCTGCGGATCTCTGGGCCATCGCCCAGCAGGACGGGGAAGGTGTCGTCCAGCATGTTCGGCCCCAGGGTCGGCAAGAGGCGCAGCGATCCCCGTAACTGCCCCTCGTCACCGTATGAGAGAACATAAAGCGGGTTTGCCCGGTCGTATTCGTCGATTTCCCAAGTGTCCTGTACCTGCACCTCCCACCCCAGAAGGTCGTGGAAGACCCGCTTGCGCAGCCTGTGCATGGCGTCGATATCCGATGGAAACTGGTGTCGACGCGCGCCGTTGATGATCCTGATCATGCTTTGCTCCTTCTTGCAGAACGGAACAGACAGCATGGGGT
The DNA here is from genome assembly GCA_027484835.1 of Rhizobiaceae bacterium. Taxonomy (GTDB): domain Bacteria; phylum Pseudomonadota; class Alphaproteobacteria; order Rhizobiales; family Rhizobiaceae; genus Allorhizobium. The sequence goes on from JAIXSF010000043.1 coordinate 10,473, forward strand.
TCAATGCGCGCATCTGAAACTGGCGGTGGCGACAGCTTCGTCGATTGCAATCTCTGATACTATGGTGGGTTGCTTCTTCGCTATCGCGTTCCGGGTTCTGCAAGCCGCGGAATGAGGCCACGCCAAACGGCTTCAGCGACCGCCTGGGCGTTGCTGACGACATCGAGCTTCTCCCGGGCATTGGCCATGAAATAACGGATGGTCCGCTCCGAAATGCCGAGGATTACGGCCGTCTCCCAGTAGCTCTTGCCCGCCGCAATCCAGGCCAGAGTTTCGCTTTCACGCCGTGTCAGAGGGAGCGACTTCGTTGGTCGAAGGCGCTCGATCCCTGCCGATCTCGACACCCGGGCATTCAGCTTGGCGCCGAGGCTGAGCAGGTCGCGGTCATGGGCGAGGCGCCAGGTTTTCAAGTCCGGTGGCGCAAGCTCCGTGGTGACGAGCAGGCAACTGTGCCGTCCGGGCAGTGCCGGAAGGGTATAGGCGAGGGTGGCGAGGTGGGGAGAGGTTGCAACAGAGGGGCGCGCCAGCGGAGTGAGCCGCTGCGGCTCGAGCGCCGAAAAAGCCTTCAACAGGTGATCGAGGCCCGCGCGGCGATGCAGGAGGCGGTGCACATCTGCGCGTCCTGGCGCACACTGTGGTGAAGGCTGTAGGTGCGAAGATGCCCGTTGTTGATCGTGGCATCCACATAGGTGATGGGTCCAAGCCCGTAGGCAGATTGCAGTTTGGCCAGAAAAGTCGAGGGATCGAATTTGCCCTGCCGCTCAAGCCAATCCACAACATCGAAATACGCCCCAGACTGCACCATGAACCATTACCCAGATCGCGAGGGAAACAGTTTCAGGTCTACAGCTTCAGCTTGTCCAGATGGTACGTACCAACTGTCGCGCGGCGGAGGTTCCGCCGCGCAGCTGTTGTCATCGATCGGTCGGCTGTGAGGCTTCGACCACCGCCAAGGCTGCCATGTTGACGACGCCACGCGAGGTGACGGATGTCGACAGCACATGGGCCGGCAGAGCCGCGCCGAGCAGGATCGGGCCGACATGAAGCGCGTCCATCATGGTGCGCACGATGCCGAGCGAGATGTTGGCCGCATCGAGGTTCGGGAAGATCAGGAGGTTTGCTTCACCGGTGAGCGTGCTGTCCGGCATGGCGCGCTTGCGCAGGACTTCCGAGAGGGCGGAGCCGCCCTGCATTTCGCCGTCGACCTCGAGGTCCGGCGCCCGTTCGCGCAGGATCTGAAGCGCCTCGCGCATCTTCGAGGCGCTGGCAGACGGGCGGGAGCCGAAATTCGAATGGGACAGGAGTGCTGCCTTAGGCGTGATGCCGAAGCGGCGGATTTCCTCGGCCGCAAGCATGGTCATCTCGGCGATTTCTTCGGCGCACGGCTCGTCGGTGACGAAGGTGTCGGTGAAGAAGATCGCACCACGCTGGGAGATCAGGAGGCTGAGGCCCGAGAAGTCGCGGACGCCTGGACGCTTGCCGATGATCTGGCGGACGTCGCGAAGGTGACGGTCGAAGCGGCCTTCGACGCCACAGATCAGGGCATCAGCTTCGCCGCGCTTGACGGCGAGCGCGCCGATCACCGTCGTGTTGGTGCGCACGATCGTGCGGGCGGCTTCCGGGTTGATGCCGGCGCGACCGACCAGGGCAAAGTAGTCGTCGACATAGTCACGGTAGCGCGGATCGTCTTCCGGATTGACCAGTTCGAAGTCGATGCCGGGGCGGATGCGCAGGCCGTAGCGCTTCAGGCGGGTCTCGATGATCTGCGGGCGGCCGATCAGGATCGGCTCGCCGATGCCGTCTTCAAGCAACACCTGGGCGGCGCGCAGCACGCGCTCGTCCTCACCTTCCGAGAAGATCACGCGCTTTTTGGCGGCGATCTTGGCGGCGGCGAAGATCGGCTTCATGACGAAACCGGAGCGGAAGACGAACCGGTTCAGCTGGTCGAGATAGGTGTCGAAGTCAGCGATCGGACGACGCGCGACGCCGCTGTCAGCCGCAGCCTTGGCAACGGCCGGAGCGATGCGCAGGATCAGGCGCGGGTCGAAAGGTGAGGGGATCAGGTAGTCCGGGCCGAAGGTCGGTGTTTCGCCAGTGTATGCGCGAGCCGCGACTTCCGAGACTTCCTCGCGGGCCAGTGCCGCGATGGCGCGCACGGCCGCCATCTTCATCTCTTCGTTGATCGTGGTCGCGCCGCAGTCCAGCGCGCCGCGGAAGATGTAGGGGAAGCAGAGGACGTTGTTGACCTGGTTGGGGAAGTCCGAGCGGCCTGTGCAGATCATGGCGTCCGGACGGGCGGCGCGGGCCTCTTCCGGCATGATTTCCGGCTTCGGGTTAGCAAGCGCCATGATCAGCGGCTTTGGTGCCATTCGGGCCAGCAGTTCCGGCTTCAGAACGCCGGCCGCAGACAGGCCGAGGAAGACGTCGGCATCGTCTATGCTCTCGGACAGCGCGCGCTTGTCCGTCTCCTGGGCGTAGACTTCCTTCCAGGGATCCATCAGCTCGTTGCGGCCCTTGTAGACGAGGCCTTCGATATCGTGGACCCAGATATTCTCGCGCTTGGCGCCGAGGATGACGAGCAGATTGAGGCAGGCGAGTGCTGCGGCACCGGCGCCCGAGGCGACGATCTTGACGTTTTCGATGGCCTTTCCGGCGAGTTCCAGTCCGTTGA
>JAIXSF010000049.1 GCA_027484835.1 Rhizobiaceae bacterium
CCCGCATCATTGTTCTTGTCGTTCCGATCGTGTAGGCCGCCGCCTTCTCCAGGATGAAACGACGGATATTCTCAATGAGCGGCTTCGACCTTACCCTTTTCGATTGCGACGGCGTGCTCGTCGATTCCGAGATCATCGCCGCCAAGGTCGAGTCGAAGCTTCTGACGGAAGCCGGTTATCCGATTTCGGTCGAGGAAATGGGCGAGCGCTTCGCGGGCATGACCTGGAAGAACATTCTTCTGACGATCGAGAAGGAAGTCGACATTCCGCTGTCGGCGAGCCTGATCGACAAGTCGGAACAGCTGCTCGACCAGCGCCTGGCACGCGAAGTCAAGGCGATCGAGGGCGTGCAGTATGCGCTGTCCCGGATCGCTGGTCCGCGCTGCATCTGCTCCAACTCTTCCTCGCAGCGGCTCGACATGATGCTGACCAAGGTCGGGCTCAAGGAGTTCTTTGCTCCGCATATCTACTCGGCGAAGGATCTCGGCGCCGATCGCGTCAAGCCGAAGCCGGACATCTTCCTGCACGGCGCCCAGCAGTTCAATGTCAGCCCGTCGAAGTGCATCGTCATCGAGGACTCCGTGCACGGCGTGCATGCGGCGCGCGAAGCGGGAATGCGGGTGATCGGCTTCACCGGTGCCTCGCACACCTATCCCTCGCATGCCGACAAGCTGACCGATGCCGGTGCGGAGACAGTCATTGCCCGCATGCAGGACCTTCCGGGCGTGATTGCTGCAATGGCCGAGTGGGAAGGCGCGTTCTGATCCGACCCGGATCGGATGCTACGTTCTAACGGTCAAGGCTCCCGGCAAGATTTCGGCCACGAACCCTCCACGGATGGGTGCCTCCCCATCGACTTCCACCGGAAAGCGGGCGGGATCGCGCGGGCGCACCTCGACGCGACGTCCCCTGTGAAAGCTCAGAAGCGGGTGGCCGACATGGCCCGCGGAGTGCAAGCGTCCCAGTAAATTCAGAAGTCCGAAGACCTTTTCCTCGCGCATGACGGCAATGTCGAAGAGGCCATCGGTCAGATCCGCCTGCGGGGTGATGTGCATGCCACCGCCGAACCAGCCACCATTGGCGATCGCCGTCACGGCGAGCCGTCCCTGATGCACCTGCATGCCGTCGATCAGAACCTCGAAGTCGTAAGGCTGGTAGCGCAGGATAGCGAGCGCCGAGTGCACGAGGAATCTCAGCGGGCCGTTGAGTATGCGCTTGCGGCCAGGCGCGTTCACCGCGTCGACAATCTCTCCTGAAATCCCGACGCTGGTGATGTTGGCGAAGTGGCGCCGCTGCTCCTGGCCTGACGCATCATAAGACGTCAGGAGACCGGCATCGATCCGGCGCAAAGGGGCGTTGGCGATGTGTTCCGCAAGGTCGGACGGCCTGACGGGGAGCTTGAAGTTGCGGACGAAATCGCAGCCCGTGCCGACCGGCAGGAAGGCAAGCGGCATATCTGGTCGCCTGGAGGTCAGCACGCCGTCGACGACATCGCTGATCGTCCCGTCACCACCGGCGACGAGCAACAGATCGCAAGGGCCTGCTGCCAGCTCCCGTGCGAGCCTTCGGGCATCGCCGCTGGAACGGCTCTCGTGGATCTCCAGATCCGGGAAACGCTGGCGGAAGGCATCACGCAACGGCGCCCACTGCTTCTGGCCGGATCGACCACCCGCAATGGGGTTTCTCACGACTGCGATCTTCACTCAGGCCTCCCCGGGGACGCATCTCTTTGCGGATGTCTCCCACTCCCTCGATACTACCGGTTTGCAGCTCGTTTCTCGACGAAACCGCCCCCTCCGATTGGGGGGCACGCTAGCATTCCGAGATCGGGAAGAGCAAGGCAAGGCCCCTGCCCGCGCCGAAGCCTTGCACAGCGTTGATGCAGACGCTCAGCGGTCACTCCACCGGTGTTTCGCGGCAATGTGGCGATCGCCGAGGCGCGGCTCACCGAAGAGCTTCTGACGCAGCGGACCCTCACCATAGCCGGTCTTGTAAAGGCCACGCTCCTGCAGGCGCGGGACGACCAATTCGATGATGTCGTCGAAGCATTCCGGCACGACCGTGCGCGAGAGATTGAAGCCGTCGACGCCGGTATCCTCGACCCAGTCCACCAGCCAGTCGACCACCTGATCAGCGGAGGCGACCAGCGGTGGCTGGCGGCTGCCGAGCACCATCTGTTCGATGAGCTTGCGCTTTGTCCACTGCGGTCCTGCGGCCCGGTCCATCGCCTTGATGTTGGAGGTGATGGCCTGGCTCTTGCCCGTCTCGACCGGCTCGTCCATGTCGAACTTGTCGAAGTCGATGCCCATCGAGGCCGCCGCGTGGGTCAGGGCTGCTTCGGAGCTGACATACTGGCGATAGTCTTCGAACTTTTCCCGCGCTTCCTTTTCAGTCCTGCCGGTAACGATGGTGGCGCCGAGGAAGACCTTGATGTCATTGCCGCTGCGGCCGAGCCCTTCCGCCCGGGCACGGATATCGGTCACGATCTCGCGGACGCCGTCCTTCTTCTGGCCGTTGACGAAGACGCATTCGGCATGAGTGGCGGCAAACTGGCGACCGCGTGGCGAGGAGCCTGCCTGATAGAGCACCGGCGTGCGCTGCGGTGAGGGCTCGCTCAGATGATAGGCATCCACCCGGTACTGCCGTCCATGATGATGGACAGGATGGACGCGTGATGGATCGGCATAGACCTTGCCCGCCTTGTCGGCGACGACGGCTGCATCCTCCCAGCTTCCCTCCCAGAGCTTGTAGACGACTTCCATGTATTCATCGGCGAGATCGTAGCGGTCGTCATGGGCCATCTGGCCGTCGAGACCGATAGCGCGGGCAGCGCTGTCGAGGTAACCGGTGACGATGTTCCAGCCCATGCGACCGCCGGTCAGGTGGTCGAGGGTCGCCATGCGGCGGGCAAACAGGAAGGGCTGTTCGTACATCAGGTTAGCGGTGACGCCGAAGCCGAGATGTTGCGTGGCAGCGGCCATGGCCGGGACCAACATCATGGGGTCGTTGACCGGCACCTGCACGGCGCCACGCAGGGCCGGTGCCGGACTGCCGCTCAGGACGTCGTAAATGCCGACGACATCGGCCAGGAAGATACCGTCGAAGAGGCCAGCCTCCAGGCGCTTGGCATAGTCCGTCCAATAGGCGAGGCTCTTGTACTCCATCGACCGGTCGCGCGGATGCGACCAGAGACCCTGCTGGATGTGGCCGATGCAATTCATGTCGAATGCGTTGAAACGGATCTCGCGCGCCACTGACGTCTTCCCCTTCGCCTACCTTGATAGTGCGGAGGCTTGTCGCGGCCCCGTCACCTATCTTATGCTTCCGTCCACTATAGAAGACGCAAGCGCGAATATTTGGCAAGGGCCACATGATGGACCACAAGCACAGGAACGACGAGGTGGATGAGCAACGCCAGGCGCGGGCCATTGCCGAGCGCATCCGGCTTGAACGCGAGGCGCGCGACTGGTCGCTTGCAGACCTCGCGATCCGATCCGGTGTATCCAAGGCGATGATCAGCAAGGTGGAACGCTGCGAGGCGAGCCCGACGGCGACCGTGCTCGGCCGCCTCTCCGGCGCCTTCGGCCTGCCGCTTTCGGTCTTGCTGGCGCTTGCCGAACGGGAGGGAGAGCGACTGGCGCGCCGCGCAGAGCAGCCGGTCTGGATCGACCCGGACACGGGCTATAGCCGTCGAACATTGTCACCTGCCAATGGCGGACAGCTCGAGCTGTTGGAAGTGGTCCTGCCGGCCGGCGTGCGGGTGCCCTACCCGGCCTCGGCATTCAGTTTCCAGCATCAGCAGATCTACGTTCTCGACGGAGAACTCGAATTCATCGAGGACGGTCGCAGCCACCGTCTGCTCGCCGGTGACTGCCTTCAGCTCGGCGCGCCGTCCGACTGCGTCTTCGTCAACGTGACGCGGATCGCGACCCGATACGTGGTGGCCCTGACGCGGCGCGGTTGAGGATCTTTAAGCCGGAGCTTAGTTCTTCTTCTTGGGCTGCTCGAAACCAATGAAGACACGGGTGGTGCCGGAGACGGTGTTCGGGACGTTGACGGCCTTGGTGTAGACAAACTGCGTCGGCATGTTCACGTCGGCGAGCGTGACCGGATATTGCTCGAGTTCGTTGAACACTTCCTGGTCGCCATCCATGACCGTGACGCGGACCGGCAGGTTGATCGTACCGGCCTTGCCCTGCGGGCCTGCGACGAGACGGCCCTGGACCAGGGCATTGATCGTCAGCGTCGTGTCGGTGCGTGCGCAGGAGCGCGTGGTATCGGCGAGCGCGCCCTGGAAGATGACCTGTTCGGCATCGCCATCCTTGCCCCTCACATAGGTGCGGTAAAAGGACGTGCCGTCACGAAGCGAGATCTGCGGGCAGAAGCCCTGCACGAAGGCCGGCTGAGCCGCTGCTGCAGCCGCAGCGTTACCCGGCTGCGACGGTGAAAGGCCAAGGCCGCTGCCGAGGCTGCCGGCATTGCAACCCGAGAGAACCATCATCAGCGAAACGGCGACAACACCGCGCGACACGTTTACAGACACGAGACTTCACCTTCCGCATGCTCGGCCAAACAGCCGAAAAACAGTCAAACTTGAGGCTTTTCAGCGCCCTCGCGGATGGTCTATACCAGCGGCCACGACAAAAATCGATTGGGTAGCCGGCAATTTGCTTCAATTTTCGACGCCTTTGCGCGAGCCGCATGGCAGCCCGACATCGGCAAGCCGGCAGACGATTGCCGGGCTTGCGAAATCCTGGCCGACGCACTGGCGCAAACGGGCAAACCTCTTTATCCGAAACGCCATAGGTTTGACGGCGGCTTCGGCTCCGACTTCTTGAACTCTAGGGATGAGCGACGTGGAATATATTTCGACCCGCGGCGAGGCCCCGAGCCTCGGTTTTTGTGATGCACTTCTGGCGGGTCTGGCCCGTGACGGCGGGCTTTATGTGCCCCGCGAATGGCCGCAGATGTCGAAGAAGGCGATCAGGGCCTTGCGCGGCAAATCCTATGAAGAGGTCGCCTTCGAAGTCCTCCTGCCTTTCACCAATGGCGAGATCGAGCCGGACGTCTTCCGGGCGATGATCGACGAGGCATATGCGACCTTCAAGCATCCGGCCGTCGCGCCGCTGGTGCAGACCGGTCCGAACTCCTTCGTGCTCGAACTCTTCCATGGCACGACGCTCGCGTTCAAGGACGTGGCGATGCAGCTGCTCGCCCGCCTGATGGACCATGTTCTGGAAAAGCGCGGTGAACGCGCGACGATCGTTGGCGCTACCTCGGGTGACACGGGTGGGGCTGCGATCGACGCCTTTGCGGGACGCTCCCGCACCGACATCTTCATTCTCTTCCCGCATGGCAAGGTCTCGCCGGTGCAGCAGCGCCAGATGACCTCGTCGAAGGACGAGAACGTGCATGCCATCGCCGTCGAGGGCAATTTCGACGACTGCCAGAACCTGGTGAAGGCGATGTTCAACGACGTGCCGTTCCGCGATCGTGTCGGCCTCTCGGGCGTCAACTCGATCAACTGGGCGCGCATCATGGCGCAGGTGGTCTATTACTTCACGTCCGCCGTGGCGCTCGGCGCCCCGGACCGCAAGGTGTCCTTCACCGTGCCGACCGGCAATTTCGGCGACATCTTTGCCGGTTACGTCGCCAAGAAGATGGGCCTGCCGATCGACACGCTGGTGATCGCCACCAACGACAACGACATCCTGGCGCGCACGATGAAGACCGGGCGCTATGAGATGAAGGGTGTATCCGCCACCACCTCGCCGTCGATGGACATCCAGATCTCGTCCAATTTCGAACGCCTGCTGTTCGAAGCCTATGGCCGCGATGCGGCGGCCATCCGCTCGGCGATGGAAGGCCTGAAGCAGTCCGGCGCCTTCGAGATCCAGCCGGACGCGCTGAAATTCATCCGCAAGGATTTCCGCGCCGGTCGCGCCACCCAGAAGGAAGTGGCAAAGACGATCAAGGCGGTTCTCGCCGAGACCGGCTATCTGCTCGACCCGCATACGGCTGTCGGGGTGCATGTGGCAAACAAGTTCGAAAAGCCGCAAAGCCCGATGGTCGTGCTCGCAACGGCGCATCCCGCGAAGTTCCCTGCGGCAGTAAAATCCGCCTCCGGTATTGACCCCGCGCTTCCGGCGTGGCTTGCTGATCTGATGGACAGGGAGGAGCGCTTCGAAGTCCTGCCCGCGGAACTCAAAGCCGTCGAAAGCTTTGTCAGTGAACATGCGAGGGCAGTCAGGTAGGAAGCGCGGAAAGACGGACCATGAATGTTGAGTGCACCCGGCTTCCATCGGGTTTGACTGTCGTAACCGAGAACATGCCGCATCTGGAAAGCGTGGCTCTCGGCACCTGGATCAAGTCCGGCTCGCGTAACGAGACCGAAGCCGAGCATGGCATTGCGCATCTGCTTGAGCACATGGCCTTCAAAGGCACCAACCAGCGGACCGCCCGGCAGATCGCCGAGGAAATCGAGAATGTCGGCGGCGAAGTGAACGCCGCCACCTCGACGGAAACCACCTCCTATTACGCCCGCGTGCTGAAGGACAACGTCCCGCTCGCGGTCGATATTCTGGCCGACATCCTCACCGACAGCGTCTTCGACGAAGAAGAGCTGGAGCGCGAGAAACACGTCATCCTGCAGGAGATCGGCGCGGCCGACGACACGCCAGACGACGTGGTCTTCGACCGCTTCTCGGAGCAGGCCTACCGGGGTCAGACGATCGGACGCAGCATTCTCGGCACGCCAGAGACGGTGCAGTCCTTCTCCAGCGATCAGATCCGCGGCTATCTTTCGCGCAACTACACGACGGATCGCATGTTCGTGGTCGCCGCCGGCAAGGTGGACCATGACGCCTTCGTCAAGCAGGTCGAGGCGCGCTTCGCCTCTCTGCCGACAACGCCGTCTGCGACGCCGGTGATGGATGCGGCGCGCTATACAGGCGGCGAGTCGCGCGAAGAGCGCGATCTCATGGACACGCAGGTTCTGCTTGGTTTCGAGGGCAAGGCCTATCACATGCGGGACTTCTACTGCTCGCAGATCCTGGCCAACATCCTCGGCGGTGGCATGTCGTCCCGCCTCTTCCAGGAAGTGCGAGAAATCCGCGGTCTCTGCTACTCGGTCTATGCCTTCCACTGGGGCTTCTCCGACACCGGCATCTTCGGCATCCATGCAGCCACCGGCGGCGAGAACCTGCCGGAGCTGGTGCCTGTGATCATCGACGAGCTGCGCAAGGTGTCCGAACACATCGACCAGCAGGAAATCGAACGCTCGCGGGCGCAGATCCGGGCCCAGCTGCTGATGGGTCAGGAAAGCCCTGCCGCACGGGCCGGCCAGATTGCCCGGCAGATGATGCTTTACGGCCGCACCATTCCGAACCAGGAAATGATGGAACGGCTGGCGGGCATCACGACGCAGCGCCTGACGGATCTCGCCGGGCGGCTGTTCTTCGACACCACGCCGACGCTTTCGGCGATCGGTCCCATGGACCATCTGGTGCCGCTCGAAGATATCCGGGGTGCGCTCACCACGCAGCACGCCGGCATTCGCAAGGCCGTCGGCTAACGGCCGCCGGCAGACAACTCGACCGGCGGGGACCCCGCCGGATATCGCTCGGGGATTGACGATGACGCGCTCGGTCTTTCGGTTTCTGTCCCGGCAGCCGGATATGCCGGAGATTACCGGCGACCGCCATCTCCTGCGCCTGCCCCGCTTCCGCGACTTCGAACAATGGCATCAGCTGCGCCGCGAAAGCCGCGCCTTCCTGCAGCCGTGGGAACCGACCTGGCGCGCCGACGAACTGACCGAACGGGCTTATCGGCAGCGCGTCATCCGCAATGAACAGGAATTTCACTCCGGCATGGCGGTGCCCTTCTTCCTCTTCGACCGCGAGGAAAACACCTTGCTGGGCGGGCTGACCATAGGGCTCATCCGGCGTGGTGCCGCGCAAAGCTGCATGATCGGCTACTGGATGGGCGAGCGTTACGCGCGCCAAGGCCACATGTTTGCCGCACTTCAGCTGGCTATTCCCTACATCTTCGGACCACTCGAGTTGCACCGTATCGAAGCAGCCTGTATTCCGGACAACGTCAACAGCCTGAGGCTACTCGAAAAGACGGGATTTGAGCGGGAAGGTCTTTTGCGCGACTATCTGAAAATCAACGGGGAATGGCGCGATCATCTGCTGTTTTCCCGGATCGGCGGCCCTAAGGCGCGGAACGGCAAGACGCCCTCATGACGAATTCCACACCTCTTTCGCGCGCCGTGTCCCGCCTCGCCGCCCCGTGGCTTGCCGCCTGCGCCATGCTCTGCGTGCTGCTGACAGCTTCGATCGCGTCAGCCGTGGAGCCGGTGAAGATCGCCCGTGACGACAATGCGCTCGATCTGACTGCGACCACCGAAATTTACACGAACCAGGGCGAGGCCTTCCAGGTTTCGACGGCAGCGGGTGCCGACGGCATCCGCCGGCGCATCGAGGTCCGCTCGAGCTCGGAAAACCATCAGGGCGACTGGGCGGTATTCGCGCTTGCCAACGTCTCCGAAGAACAGCTGGAGCGCGTGATCGTCGCCCCGCATTTCCGCCTCTCAGGCTCGAAGATGTTCTGGCCGGATCTCGGCTCACAGCGCATCATGGCGATCACGCCGTCCGAAGGCTTCGCGCTCGACCGTGTGCCGAGCCCCGACGCCGACGTTTTCCGCATCACGCTGAACCCCGGCACGGTGATTACCTTCGTCGCCGAACTCGCGACGCCGGAGCTGCCGCAGATCTATCTCTGGGAACCGGACGCCTACAAGGACACCGTCAACGCGTTTACGCTCTATCGCGGCATCGTGCTTGGCATTGCCGGCCTACTTGCGGTGTTTCTCACCATTCTCTTCGTGGTCAAGGGCACCTCGATGCTCCCGGCGGCCGCAGCGCTTGCCTGGGCGGTGCTTGCCTATATCTGCGTCGATTTCGGCTTCCTGGAAAAGCTGATCACGCTGACCTCCTCCGACATCCGAATATGGCGCGCCGGGGCTGAAGTTGCGCTTGCCTCGTCGCTCGTCATCTTCCTCTTCACCTATCTCAATCTCAACCGATGGCATGTGCATCTGGGCTATGCGACGCTCGCCTGGATGCTGGGCCTGACCGTGCTCTTCGGCGTCGCGATCTTCGATCCCTCGATTGCCGCTGGCATTGCGCGCGTGTCCTTTGCGCTGACAGGCGTGGTCGGTATCGGCCTCATCATCTATCTCGGCATCAACCGCTACGACCGCGCAGTGCTTCTGGTGCCCACCTGGGCACTGATCCTGGTCTGGCTTTTCGGCGGCTGGATGACGGTGACGGGCCAGCTCGACAACGACATCATCCAGCCGGCGCTCGGCGGTGGTCTCGTTCTCATCGTTCTCCTGATCGGCTTCACGGTCATGCAGCACGCCTTTGCGGGCGGCGCCTACCAGCAGGGCCTGTTCTCCGATCTGGAACGCCAGTCGCTGGCGCTGACCGGTTCCGGCGATACCGTCTGGGACTGGGACGTGGCGCGCGACCGCGTGGTGACGAGCCCGGACGTCTCGCTGCGTCTTGGCCTCTCGCCCGGCACCATGCACGGCCCTGCCCGCAACTGGCTGCCGCGCCTGCATCCAGACGATCGCGACCGCTTCCGTGCGACGCTCGACGTGCTCCTTGAACACCGCAAGGGCCGCCTCAGCCACGAATTCCGCATCCGCGCCGAGGACGGCCATTTCCACTGGCTGAAGATCCGCGCCCGGCCGGTGCTCGGCTCAAACGGCGAGGTCATCCGCTGCGTCGGCACGATCATCGATGTGACAGAGCAGAAGAACTCGATCGACCGCCTGCTGGTCGACGCCATGCACGACAACCTGACGGGCCTGCCGAACCGCGAGGTGTTCCTCGACCGGCTGCAGGCGATCCTGTCGCTGGCCTCGACCTCCGACAGCGTGCGTCCGACCGTTCTCGCCATCGACATCGACCGCTACAAGCAGGTGAACGATGCGCTGGGCATCGCCGCCGGCGACAACATCCTGATTGCCATCACACGCCGCCTGCGCCGCTTGCTGAAGCCGCAGGATACGCTGGCACGGCTCTCCGGCGACGAGTTCGGCCTGATCCTCGTGTCGGAAAAGGACCCCGGCAAGATCGCCGATTTTGCGGATGCCGTGTCCAAGGCGATCATGGTGCCACTCAACTTCGCCAATCGCGAAATCAGTCTCACCGCCTCGATCGGCCTCGTCTCCTGGGTCGACCAGCAGGAAAGCGCCGCCAGCCTGCTCGCCGATGCAGAGCTTGCCATGTTCCGTGCGAAACGATCGGGCGGCAACCGCGTCGAGCCCTTCCGCCCGGCCTTCCGCACCGTCAGCACAGACCGTCTGCAGCTTGAAACGGATCTTCGCCGCGCCATCGAGCGCAAGGAGCTGTCGATGGCCTACCAGCCGATCGTCAAGCTCGCCAATGGCGAGATCGCCGGCTTCGAGGCGCTGATGCGGTGGGACCATCCCAAGCGCGGCAATATTTCGCCGACAGAGTTCATTCCGATCGCGGAAATGTCCGACCTGATCGAGCCTCTCGGCATGTTCGCGCTGGAACGGTCATCCAGCGACCTGATGGAGTGGGAACGCCAGACCGGTGAACTGCCGATCTTCGTCTCGGTCAACCTGTCGTCGGCGCAGCTGATTTCGAGCGAGATCTACAACGATATCCGCGCTCTTCTGGTCAAGACCCAATGCGATCCGAAGCGGATCAAGCTGGAGCTGACCGAAAGCGTGGTGATGGAGAACCCGGACCAGGCGCGCCTGATGCTGGAAAAGCTGAAAGACACGGGCATCAGCCTGGCGCTCGACGATTTCGGCACCGGCTATTCGTCGCTTGCCTATCTCACCCGCTTCCCCTTCGACACGATCAAGCTCGACAAGGCGCTGGTCTGCGACCAGTCGGACAAGAAGTCCGTCCTCCTGCGATCCGTCGTCTCGATGGCCCGCGGCCTCGACATGCAGGTGGTGGCAGAGGGCATCCAAACGGATCAGGACGCTGCCGACCTTGCGATGATGGGCTGCGACTTCGGCCAGAGCTATCTCTTTGGCCCGCCGCTCGGCTCGGAATCGGTGCTGAGGCTCTTGAAAGAGCGGTTTCCGCTGATGAAGCGGGCGTAATCGAGAGGCCGCAGAGCGGGGCCCCTTACCTCACGCGTGTCCCGCTTCCATCGACAGCATCGCGGGGTGGATGCCCATCAACGCCAGTGCGCGGTCATACTTGTTGTCGAGGGTGCGGTCGAAGATCAGGCTTTCGGTGGCGGCACAATGCAGCCAGCCGTTCTGGGCGATCTCTTCTTCCAGCTGGCCCGGACCCCAGCCGGCATAACCGAGCAGCATGGTGGCATGACGGGGCCCACGGCCGTCCGAGATCGCGCGGACGATGTCGAGTGTGGCGGTCAGCGAAATATCGTCGCTGACCGGAATGGAGCTGTCCGACAGATAGTCATCGGAATGCAGCACGAAGCCGCGGTTCTGCTCAACAGGTCCTCCACACTGGATGGGGAAATGGCGGGCGTGATCCGGCAGCATGATCGCGTCATTGCGGTCGATCAGCTCGAGGTGCAAGAGCAGGTCGGCAAACGTCACCGATTGCGAGCGGTTGATGATGAAGCCCATGGCGCCGGCGTCGGAGTGGGCACAGATGTAGACGACCGCGCGGGCGAAATTGCCGTCTGCCATGCCGGGCATGGCAATCAGCAACTGCCCATCCAGGAAGCCGCGCTCTCTCAGACTGGTCTTCGACGACAATGCCATGCCTGCCTCCTTGGTCTGCCTCAAGGGCAATCGGCTTCATGCGTGGTTCAGATGTGGTCTCGTATTCAAGATGAGGCAGAAGCGAATTGCGATCAACCCAAAATGATGAGCATGAAGCAAGCGTGACTGGCCAAGGCTGCAGTGATCTTCTAGAGCCGGATGCATGACCTCTAAAGTGCCAACACACATGTCTTGTTCCACCCCGGCTTGGGGCGTCCGCGGCGCTCGCTACCTGCTCGTCTCGGCCGTCGTCAGCCTGATGTCGCTGGTGCCAGGCGGGCCTGCCGAGGCTGCCAGCAGCGAATGGGCGGTGAACGAAGGTGGACGGATGCGGCTTATCCTGCTGCCCGCCAATCCCGAAGGCGTGCGCCAGGGCGCCTTGGTCATAGAACCGAAGCCGGGCTGGATCACCTATTGGAAGGAACCGGGTGATGTCGGCATTCCGCCGGCGATCACCCCTGCTGCGGGGCAGTCCTACACGGTCGACGCGGTCGACTTTCCCGTGCCCAAGGTTTTGATGAACGGCGAGATGATCGATGTCGGCTACGACCATCCCGTCACCCTGCCGCTCGTTCTCAAGGATGCACCGAACGAGACCGGTGTGACGCTCAGCGCCTTTGTCGGCGTCTGCCAGAATATCTGCATTCCGTTTCAGGCCGATCTTGTCGTGCCACCCGATGCTTCAGGTGTTGCCAATCCGGTCGAGACGGCTCTGGTCGCTTCGGCGCGCGCGCAAGTGCCACCCGGCCCCTCGCCCGACTTCCACGTGATTGCGCATCAGCTCAGCGCGGACAAGAAACAACTGTTGGTGCGGCTGAAGATGCCGGGCGGTGAGCAGCCGCCGAAAGCCTTTGTCAGTGGTCCGAGCGGCCATGTATTCGTTGAATCTACTGCCTCACAGGGTACGGATGGCGAGACTGTTCTGACGTTGCCGATCGGCAAGCTTCCGAAGAAGTATGTGCTTGCCGGAAAGCAGTGGGGCATTCTGGTGGTGAGCGGCAAACGTGCCATGGAAACCGTGCTTGCCTTTGATTGACCTCCACCTATATTCGCCTCGACTTCCGCTCGGAGGGGTTCTGGGCGGATCAACGCAAGCGAGGACGAATTCATGACCATTGCCATCGGCGATAAGCTGCCCCAGGCCACCTTCAAGGAAAAGACCGCTGACGGTCCGGTGGATGTCACCACGGAACAGCTGTTTGCCGGAAAGAAGGTCGTGGTCTTCGCCGTTCCCGGCGCTTTCACCCCGACATGCACGCTGAACCATCTGCCTGGTTATCTGGAAAATCGCGATGCACTGATGGCGCGCGGCGTCGACGATATCGCGGTGGTCTCGGTCAATGACTGGCACGTCATGGGTGCCTGGGCTCAGCATTCGGGCGGCATGGGCAAGATCCACTTCCTCGCCGACTGGGACGCTTCGTTCACCAAGGCTCTCGGCCTCGACATCGACCTGTCGGGCGGCGGCCTCGGCGTGCGTTCGAAGCGCTATTCGATGCTGGTGGAAGACGGCGTGCTGAAGAGCCTCAACATCGAGGAAAACCCGGGTCAGGCGACCGTGTCGTCGGCCGCAACGATGATCGAGCAGCTCGGCGCCTAAGCGTATCTGCCAGATCGCCCAGACATTCAGAGGCTCGGGAAACCGGGCCTCTTTTCGTTTCCGTCGCCGCTCAGTGGGCGAGATCGAAGACCAGAATACCCGCAAGCCCACCGTCGGTGGCGCCAACGATGCGCTCCCCGACTTCGATGTGCTTGGGATGCTTCAGGTAGTAATCACGCACCATCTCGTCTTCGAAGGTGACGATGAAGCCGTCGTTGTAACCGCCGGTCAGACCTTCCGGCGAGACGTTGGCGCCGGCCTTCACCTCCAGCATTCCCGGCACGACGTCCTTGAGGTCGGCAATCGCCGCATAGATCGCCTGCTTCTCGGCTTCCTGAACGGCGGCCTTGAAGCGCAGGAACACGCAGTGCTGGATCATGGATGTCTCCCGTCGGTTTTGTTTTGCAGGGAGCATAGGGGCAACCGGGGAAAGAACAAGGGGAGTATGGGCAGCGGCCCTCTCGCCCCTTCCTTTACTTCACCAGAAGCGATCTGGGAAAACCACCCGTCTTCTTGAAGGGCTCCATGCCCTTGCGGGCAAGTTCGTCGGCGCGTTCGTTTTCCGGGTGGCCGGCATGACCCTTGACCCAGTGCCATTTGACCTTGTGGCGCTGGTTGGCGACGTCGAGCGCCTGCCAGAGTTCGCCATTCTTCACCGGCTTCTTGTCGGCGGTCTTCCAGCCGTTCTTCTTCCAGCC
>JAIXSF010000384.1 GCA_027484835.1 Rhizobiaceae bacterium
GCGATGATATGGGCGCGGATGGCGGCGCGCGGCAGCTCGATCATCGTGCCGACGAGATAGGAGATCTCGAGCTTCGCCTCGCCCATGACTTCGGCCGCGACGCGGTCGATGACGGCCTTCACGTAATCGAGCTCTGAGCGCAGGCCGACCAAAGGCACCATGATTTCGGGCACGACGGCAGCACCCGTCTCGCGGGCAGCGGCGACGGCTGCCTCGAAGATGGCGCGGGCCTGCATTTCGGCGATCTCGGGATAGGAGATGGCAAGGCGGCAGCCGCGATGGCCGAGCATGGGGTTGAACTCGTGCAGGGCATCGATGCGGCGGCGCATGAAGCCGGGTTCAAGGCCCATGGCATTCGCCACTTCCTCGATCTCTTCGTCCGATTTCGGCAGGAACTCGTGCAGCGGCGGGTCGAGCATGCGGATCGTCACCGGAAGACCATGCATGATGGTGAAGAGTTCGGTGAAATCCGAGCGCTGCATGGGCAAGAGCTTGTCGAGGGCGGCGCGGCGGCCGGCCTCGTCTTCGGCGAGGATCATCTCGCGCATGACATGGATGCGGTCGCCCTCGAAGAACATGTGTTCGGTGCGGCACAGCCCGATGCCTTCGGCGCCGAAGGAGCGGGCGGCGCGGGCGTCGCCGGGCGTGTCGGCATTGGTGCGCACCGTCATGCGGCGGGTCCTGTCGGCCCACTGCATGAGTTGCGCGAAATCGCCCGAGAGTTCCGGCTGGAGCATGGGCACCTCGCCCTTCAGCACCTGGCCGGAAGAGCCATCGATGGTGACGATGTCGCCCTTGGTGAGCGTGACGCCGAGGCCGATGAGCTTTTCGTTGCGCAGGTCGACGCGCATGGTGCCGGCGCCGGACACACAAGGAATGCCCATGCCGCGGGCAACGACGGCCGCGTGACTGGTCATGCCGCCACGGGTGGTGAGGATGCCCTGGGCGGCGTGCATCCCATGGATGTCTTCCGGGCTGGTCTCGACCCGGACCAGAATGACCTTGCGGCCCTCGGCTTCGGCTTCCACGGCCTCTTCCGCAGAAAAGACGATGGCGCCGGTCGCTGCACCCGGCGAGGCGGGAAGGCCTGAGCCGATGACATGGCGCGCGACGCGCGGGTCGATGGTGGGGTGCAGCAGCTGATCGAGCGAGGAAGGCTCGATGCGCAAGACCGCCTCTTCTTCCGAGATCAGGCCTTCTGCCACCATGTCGACGGCAATCTTCATCGCCGCCTTGGTGGTGCGCTTGCCGGACCGGGCCTGCAGCATCCAGAGCTTGCCGCGCTCGATGGTGAATTCCAGATCCTGCATGTCGCGATAGTGGGATTCCAGCCGGTCGCAGATCGCACAGAACTCGGCAAACGCCTCCGGCATCAGCTTCTCGAGCGAAGGCTTGTCGGAGCCACTGTCGATGCGAGCCGCCTCGGTGATCGACTGCGGGGTTCGTATGCCAGCCACAACGTCTTCGCCCTGCGCATTGACGAGGAACTCGCCGTAAAGCTCCTTGGCGCCGGTCGACGGGTTGCGGGTGAAGGCGACACCGGTCGCCGAAGTCGAGCCGAGATTGCCGAAGACCATGGTCTGGACGGTGACGGACGTGCCCCACTCGCCGGGAATATTGTGCAGCATCCGGTAGGTTTTCGCGCGCGGGTTCATCCAGCTTGAAAAGACCGCGCCGATTGCGCCCCAGAGCTGAACATGCGGATCCTGAGGAAAGGGCATGCCCAGTTCCTGCTCCAGCATCTCCTTGTAGAGCGTGACGATGTGCTGCAATTCGACCGCGGTCAGATCCGTGTCGAGCTCGTGGCCAAGCCTTGCCTTTTCGTCCTCGAGGATTTCCTCGAAGATCTCGTGGTCGAAGCCCATCACCACATCGCCATACATCTGGATGAAGCGGCGATAGCTGTCCCAGGCGAAACGGGCATCTCCGGAATGCTGGCCGAGTGCTTCCACCGTATGGTCGTTGAGGCCGAGGTTCAGCACCGTGTCCATCATGCCGGGCATGGAGGTGCGGGCACCGGACCGGACGGAGAGCAGAAGGGGCTGGCGGTTATCGCCGAAGGCGCGGCCGGTCGTTTCTTCGATGCCGGCAATGCCCGAGAGAACCTGGGCCTTCAGATCGTCGGGCAGGACCTTGCCGCTGTTGTAATACAGGCTGCAGGCGTCTGACACGATCGTGAGGCCGGGGGGCACAGGCAGGCCGAGGCTCGCCATCTCGGCCAGATTGGCGCCC
The DNA here is from genome assembly GCA_027484835.1 of Rhizobiaceae bacterium. Classification (GTDB taxonomy): domain Bacteria; phylum Pseudomonadota; class Alphaproteobacteria; order Rhizobiales; family Rhizobiaceae; genus Allorhizobium. The sequence continues at coordinate 2,233 of JAIXSF010000384.1, forward strand.
TTCCCTCCCAGTTGATCGACTTCGGCCCTACTCCCTTCGGCTGCTCCTCCGCCGAAGGTGTAAACCCATTTACGCATCGCCCTCTCCACCCGAACAGGCTTGTTTTTCCATCATTTACAGCAAATGTGACGGATTGGAAACGCCACTCCGTCAAGTTTATGCTGCAATGCATCATAATTGCGGCGAACGGGACCGGGAAAGCTCACGGCGTTGTGAGATGTCGTGGACAGACGTGAGCAGCAGGGTATGTCGCGGCATTGTAAGCCACACTGACAAGATGAGGGAAACGGGGACTTTCATGTCGATCAACTGGACGCGACGGCAACTTCTGATGCTCGCCGGGACGGCAAGTCTGACCGGCGCCATGGCTGGTGCTTTGAGGGCAGAGGGCATCGAGAATCAGGGCAAGATCTCGACCGCCAGACCGGATCTGCCTTTTGCCTTGACGCGACCCGTTCATGTCGGCGAGGTGGCGCTGCGGGCGAAGAACATGGCATCGCTCAAGCAGTATTACATCGAGATGCGGGGGCTCTCGGTGATCTCGGAGGCCGCCGACCGTGTCACGCTCGGCGCCGGCGGGGCCCCTCTTCTGACGCTTGTCTCGCAGCCGGATGCTGAGCCCGAAGCAGGCGGTCAGGCGGGGCTTTATCACACGGCCTTCCTGATGCCCGAAAGGGCGGATCTCGCCCGATGGCTGGTGCATGTGGCGCGCAGCCAGTTTCCGCTCACCGGCTTTGCCGATCATTCCGTGTCGGAAGCCGTCTATCTGTCCGACCCGGAAGGCAACGGCGTCGAGGTCTATAGCGACCGTCCGCAGGAACGCTGGCTCTGGGCAGGCGATCGGGTGGCGATGGGCACGAAGGAACTCGACATTCAAGACATCTTCACCAGGACCGGGACACCGACCGATCGCGACAGCTATACCGGCGCACCCGACGCGTTGCGGATCGGGCATATCCATCTGAAGGTCGGTGATCTCGCCCGGGCACGGGCCTTTTATGCCGAGGGGCTGGGCCTCGACGTGGTCGCCGGCGACGACCAGCGCGGCGCGACCTTCCTGTCGTCCGGACGGTATCATCACCATATCGGCGCCAATATCTGGGAAAGCCAGGATGCCGGCCCGCGCCAGGAGAGGATGACCGGGCTCGACTGGTTCTCGCTGAAGGCCACGGATGCTGAAATCATCGCCGCACGACAGGCAGAACTTGAGGCGAAAGGCTTCTCTGTCGAAGCGATGGACGGCGGTTTCGAGGCGCTTGATCCCTGGGGCAACCGGGTGCGGGTGATTGCCGCCTGAGCCGGCCTCACACGGTCCCAATTGTTACAGCTCATCACGCAATGCGATAAACGGTCACTTAAAATGACCAGAGAAAGCGCTCCGAGATGATGCACTGCAGCTCAGTTCTTGCTAGTGGGCTTGCACGCCAATTGTAATTTGGAATCGAAAATGACCTTGAACAGCCCGGTTTCCCTGACCCAGATCCCGCAGAACAACCTCTATCGCAAGGGCGACGTCTTCGTCCTGTTCGGCGAATTGTTCGGTCGCGGCTATGTCACGGGCCTGCTCGACCAGGCCAAGAAGGCCGGCATGGAGATCATCGGAATCACCGTTGGTCGCCGCGACGAGAACAACTAGCTTCGCCCGCTGAACGCCGAAGAACTCGCCCAGGCAGAAGCCAATCTCGGTGGCCGGATCATCAACATTCCTGCCATGGCCGGCTTCGATCTCGATGCCCCCGAGGGTGAACCGACACCGACCGACCTGCTTTCTTCGCTGACCCTGGAAAACTGGGAAACGGAAAAGCTCGACTGGGCGCATATCGAGAAGTGCCGCGAGGTTGGCGTTGAGCGTTTCCAGAAGGCCGTCGCCGATATCATGGCCGAGCTGGAAGGCATGATTGCCGACGGCAAGAACGTGCACTTCGCCCATACCATGGCTGGCGGCATTCCGAAGGCCAAGGTCTTCCTCGTGATTGCCAACCGCATCTACAAGGGCCGCGGCGCGCGCCACATGTCCTCGCAGGTGCTGCTCGACAGCGATCTCGGCAAGCTCATTCTGCAGAACTTCGACGAAGTCTCGGCCAACACCTTCCGCCACCTGATCGAGGGCAGTGCCGCGATCCGCGCCCGCATCGAAAAGAGCGGCGGCCAGGTGCGTTACTCGGCCTATGGCTATCACGGCACGGGCATCCTGATCGGCGACGAATATCGCTGGCAGACCTATACGAACTACACCCAGGGCTATGCCAAGATGAAGCTCGAGGCGATTGCCGAAGAGGCCTTCGCCGCCGGCATCAAGGCGACCGTCTTCAACTGCCCCGAGATCCGCACCAATTCGTCCGACGTCTTTGCCGGCATCGAGCTTCCGCTTCTGCCGCTCTTGAAGGCCTTGAAGAAGGAAAACGGCGGCGCGCGGGCCGAGAAGGTCTGGGCCGATTGCCAGAACCTGCTGGTCGAGGGTGCGACCATTGACGACGTGCTGCAGAAGATCACCGATTTCCAGGCCAGCGACGTGATGATCCCGTTCTACGACTTCAACAACTGGCCGATGCCCAACAGCCAGGGCCAGTCGGACATCACCATCGGCACATCGGCCGAGATTGCCCAGATGCACAAGGACAGCAAGGCGCTGATCTCGGACTATCTGAGCGTGCTCGTGGTGGAGGCAACCGGCGCGCTGATCTTCGGCGAAGTGGCTGATCCGTCGGCGCCGGTGCTCTGGCTGAACCATGACATGGTGGCACGGCAGATCAATTCGGCTGGTTGAGGTCGGGATTGGCCATTAGAGAATAGGATTGTGCCGGGAGCCTTGCTTCCGGCATTTTTCGTTTCACGAGGTCACCCCCCTCCTTCGTCATCCTCGGGCTCGTCCCGAGGATCTACTGCCACCGCCATTGGCTCGACGGTCAGGGCTCTCCCTTAGGACGCCCCTTCATAACCAACCTTGGCAGATCCTCGGGACAAGCCCGAGGATGACGGCGGGTGTGGGCCGGGCAGTGACAGCCAATGACCGTGCACCGCCTCCTCGAGACAGGGCCTTTTCCGGGGGCGAACTGATCGCCGGTTTGCACGGCTGGACTTGGTTCACCATTGCTGGCAGGCAGATGACTGGTCATCAGACAAATCGAGTCTTCCCGATGCATTTTCAGCCGCAGTACCGCGTCTATATCGCCTTCTTTCTCTTCGCCATGTCGACGGGGTCACTGTTCTCGCGCCTGCCCGACCTGCAGGTGCAGCTCTCCGTCAACAAGGCGGAATTGGGGCTGACGCTGATCGGCATGGCGATCGGCTCGCTGATTTCGCTCACACTCTCCTCCCCGCTGATCGTCCGGCTCGGGTCGCGCACGACGCTGGCCATCTCCCTGCTCGGTGTGATGGGGCTGCTGTCGCTCATCTCGCTCCTGCCGTCCGCTCCCTTTGTCTTTGCCACGCTCTTTGCCGTCGGACTTCTGGCCGGCGCGCTGGAGATCTGCCTCAATGTCGAGATCGGGCGGATCGAGGCGCAGGCGGGCTTCGGCATCATGAACCGCGCGCATGGCTGCTGGAGCCTCGGCTTCTTCGTCACGGCCGTGACCGCCTCTCTGGTACGCCAGGCCGGCGTGACAATGCAGGTGCATATGCATGTGCTGCTCGGGCTGATGTTCGTCATCGGTGCAATCACCATCGCGGGCATGAAGAATGCGCCCGTCCTCACCACTGCAGGCGCCGAGGACAAGGCACCGCATTTTGCTCTGCCGACGCTGGCTCTGCTGCCGCTCTGCATTATCGGCACTTCGGCCTTCCTGATTGAAGGTGCCGGCATCGACTGGTCGACGATCTACATGGAAGAGGTCTTCGACGTCTCGCCCTTCATCTCGGGTTCGGGGCTGACGCTGTTTGCCTTCTTCATGGCGCTGGCGCGCCTGACCGTCGACCCGGTCGTTGATCGCTACGGGGCACGGCTTGTCGGGCGGGTGTTGCTGACGGTCGCGGCTCTCGGCATCGCCATGGCCTGGCTTGCGCCCTCGCCTACGCTCGCACTGATCGGCTTTGCGCTGATGGGCGCCGGCTGCAGCGCAGTCTATCCGATGGCGGTCTCGGCCGCGGCCCAGCGCACGGATCGGCCGGCGGTGATCAATGTCGCGGCAATCGCACAGATGGCCTTCGTCGTCTTCTTCCTCGGCCCGCCCCTGCTCGGCTTCGTCGCCGAAGCCTTCGGCATCCGCAACGCCTACCTCGTCTGCCTGCCACTGGTGCTCGGATCGATCCTTGCGAGCGGAGCGCTGCCAGCGGGGCCGGCTCGGCGCAAGAAGCTGGCGGCTTGACCCTCAGCGGGTGAGGAAGGCCAGCTCTTCCGGCGTCGGATCGCCGAAGATCTTGATGCCGAGCTTGGCGTCGGAGATGTAGAGCAGCGCCCGCTTGCCGTCCTCGGAATAGAGCACCCGGATCCAGCTCGTTTCGCAGGTGCGCGGCTCACAGGCGCGGAAGAGCTGCATGCGCCTGCCCTTGACCGCGACCTCCTCGGAAGCGAGCGCGACATAACGCGGCTGGCGGACCAGCGCACGCACCCAGAAGGGCAGCCCGGGCTTTCCCTTGAGCATCTCCATCAGACTATCGCGATGGGCCGGGGACGTGGCGAGCACGCTCGGCAGGTAATTGCCGGCGAGCGAGGTGGAGGCTGTTTGGGCGTGGACGGGCGCGGCGCTCAGAGTGAGCACGGTGAGGAGAACAAGCTCAGTCCATACGCGGCTTAACTTCACGCCCCGTTCTCCGTCACCGGAAAATGAAGAGCCTCGTAGTGTTCGAGGAGCGCAACGAGGCGGTCGAATTCCAGCGCTTCTGCGGTGCCTTCTTCAGGCTCACGGTCGAAAAACGGGCGAACCGCTGAAAGCGCGGCTCGATAGTCTGTGTCGTTGGAGATCTCTTTCAACACGGCTCGCTACACCTCAGCAGACTGGTCTACACCGTCAAACCTTTACTTCCAGCGATTGTACTTGCATCGGCCGCCAGTCGGCAACCTACCGGCTCACACCAGATCCCTCTCGCGCAGCGCCTCCGCCGTCTGCAGGTCGACGGAGACGAGTTGGCTGACGCCCTGCTCGGCCATGGTGACCCCGAAGAGGCGGTTCATGCGGGCCATGGTGATGGGGTTATGGGTGACGATGACGAAGCGGGTCTCGGTGGAGGCGGCCATTTCGTCCATCAGGTTGCAGTAGCGCTCGACATTGTGGTCGTCGAGCGGCGCGTCGACTTCATCGAGCACGCAGATCGGCGCGGGGTTGGTGAGAAACACCGCGAAGATCAGGGCCATGGCGGTCAGGGCCTGTTCGCCGCCCGAGAGCAGCGTGATGGTTTGCGGCTTCGTGCCCGGCGGGGGGGCGTGGATTTCGAGGCCGGCTTCGA
>JAIXSF010000339.1 GCA_027484835.1 Rhizobiaceae bacterium
ATCTGCAGGCGCCGATCGGCATCCATTCGACGACCGCCTTCCTGCGCGAACTCGGCGGCATGCTGGGCCTCGATCCGGAACCCTTCATCCTGAAGGAAAAGCACACGACCCTGAAGCCGCTCTGGGATCTCTGGCGCTCAGTCACCCAGGACTTCTTTGCGACCGCGAGCTTCGCGATCGTTGCCAACGAAACCTATGTGCGCGGCATCCGCAACTTCCTCGAGGAAGAAATGGGCCTGCCCTGCAACTTCGCGATCCCGCGCAAGGCTGGCTCGAAGACCGACAATTTCGAGGTTGCCGAGCTCACCGCCAAGAAGCCGCCGATGATCATGTTCGGTTCGTTCAACGAGCGCATGTACATGGCCGAGCGCGGGGCTCGCGGCAAGTTCGTGCAGCTGTCCTATCCGGGCGCCATCGTCCGACGCCACCCCGGCACGCCGGTCATGGGTTACTCGGGCGCTGCCTGGCTGATCCAGGAAGTCTGCAACGCGCTCTTCGACATGCTGTTCGACATCCTGCCGCGCGCTGGCGAGCTCGACGCGATCGAAGCGACGACCGCCCGCCCCCGCAGCGAGATGGCATGGCAGCCGGATGCCCAGCTGTCGCTTGAAACATTCGTCGGCAACGAGCCCGTTCTCGTCCGCATCTCGGCCGCCAAGCGGCTGCGGGAAGCGGCAGAGCGCGAGGCACGCCGGACCGAAGACCACGAAGTTACCCGTCATCATGTCGAGACGGCTGCCCGCCTTGAGGGAGCCTACGCATGACGACCGGAACGAGACCCTTTGAAGGGACAATTGGAGGTGAAGCCATGATCACTGCAACCCGATCCGATCAGGACATGCGTCGAACCCGCGACCGCCAGTCGGAGCGCCAGAGGATGCGGCGTCTCTATCTGCTTCTCTACCCCTTGTGCCTGCTCGCCGCGGTGACATCGCGTCTGTCCGGCCATGCCGACGACGCGGCGGACCGCCCGGCACAATCCGTTTTCGCTGAGGCTCGTTCCTCGGCCTATGCAGCTGCTGGTTACGCCTTCCACGCGTAGCCCGATCCCTTTGCCGGTGTTCTCGACACCGGCAGAACCCGGCGGGTCCCGAAAGGGACCTTCCGAAACCCCGCCGCGGGGGCGCCGCGGTATTCGAGACTAGGAGGTGAATTTGATGGCTGAGACATCAAATGTTTCACTTTCGGGTCTGACCGAAAGCGAAGCGCGCGAGGTCCATGGATTCTTCATCCAAGGCTTCATGATATTCACGGCGATTGCCATCGTCGCGCATATCTTGGTCTGGATGTGGCGTCCCTGGATCCCGGGTCCGGAAGGTTACAGCTCTCTCGAGAGCGTTAGCCAGTCGGCTCTCACGCTTCTGCCCATGTTGACCTGAGGAGAACGCGATATGTGGAGAGTCTGGCTTATGTTCGACCCGCGCAAGGCGCTGGTTGCACTGTCTGTATTCCTGTTCACGCTTGCGATCCTGATCCACTTCATCCTGCTGAGCACGGAACGCTTCAACTGGCTGGAGGGCAAGCCCCTCACGACCAGCTCCCTGGAGCATTCCCTCTCTGAAGGCGTGGATCTCCGGCTCATCGGCTGAGAACCCAAGACGGCAGCGGGCGACACTCAAAGGTTTCGCCCGCCGCCAAACGGCATGACCCGACAACGCCGCCTGGCTGATCACCTCTGGAGGAAACGAACATGGCGCTGCTGAGTTTTGAACGCAAATATCGCGTACGAGGCGGGACGCTGCTCGGAGGCGATCTCTTCGATTTCTGGGTGGGGCCCTTCTACGTGGGCTTCTTCGGCGTCACCACGGCTTTCTTCGCGATCCTTGGGACCGCACTTCTGATTTATGGCGCGGCCATCGGCCCGACATGGAATATCTGGCGCATCTCGATCGCGCCGCCCGACCTGTCCTACGGCCTGGCGCTTGCGCCGCTGAAGGAAGGCGGTCTCTGGCAGATCGTCACCGTCTGCGCGCTCGGAGCCTTCATATCCTGGGCCCTGCGCGAAGTTGAAATCTGCCGCAAGCTCGGCATGGGCTACCACGTGCCCTTTGCCTTTTCCTTCGCGATTTTTGCCTATGCGACGCTCGTCGTCATCCGTCCGGTTCTGCTCGGCGCCTGGGGTCATGGTTTTCCCTACGGCATCTTCAGCCACCTCGATTGGGTGTCGAACGTCGGCTACCAATACCTGCACTTCCATTACAATCCCGCGCATATGATTGCGGTGACCTTCTTCTTCACCACGACCCTTGCGCTGTCCATGCATGGTGGCCTCATCCTGTCGGCCGCTAATCCGGGCGCATCGAACACCGAAGCCGGCAAGCAGGCCGAGGTGAAGACACCCGAATACGAAGACACATTCTTCCGCGACATCATCGGTTACTCGATCGGCACGCTGGGCATCCACCGCCTCGGCCTGATCCTGGCGCTCAACGCGGGCTTCTGGAGCGCCGTCTGCATCGTCATCAGCGGACCGTTCTGGAATCAGGGCTGGCCGCAATGGTGGAACTGGTGGCTGACGCTGCCGATCTGGAACTGAGGGGGACCGGACCATGTTCTTATTAGCGCAGTATCAAAACATCATTACGCCTATCCAGGTCAGCGGTCCGCTGGAAGAGGGCATGCCCCTTCCCGCCGGCGACAGCCCACGCGCCGGCAAACCAATGCTGGTGCAACTGTTCGGCATGATCGGCAACGCCCAGATCGGACCGATCTATCTCGGCTATCTCGGCACGCTCTCGCTGGTCTTCGGCTTCATCGCCTTCGAGATCATCGGCCTCAACATGCTGGCATCGGTCGGCTGGGATCCCATCCAATTCGTTCGCCAGCTCTTCTGGCTGGGGCTTGAACCGCCACCGGCAGAGTATGGCCTCAAGGTCCTGCCGCCACTGGCGGAAGGTGGCTGGTGGCTGATCGCAGGCTTCTTCCTGACGACATCGATCCTTCTGTGGTGGGTGCGCGTCTACCGCCGGGCACGTCAGCTGGAAATGGGCACGCATGTCGCCTGGGCTTTCGCCGCCGCGATCTGGCTCTTCCTGGTGCTCGGCTTCAGCCGCCCGCTCCTGATGGGCAATTTCTCGGAAGCCGTGCCCTTCGGCATCTTCCCGCATCTCGACTGGACGGCCGCTTTCTCGATCCGTTACGGCAATCTCTACTACAATCCCTTCCACTGCCTCTCGATCGTCTTCCTCTACGGCTCGGTGCTGCTGTTTGCCATGCATGGCGCAACGATCCTCGCCGTCGGCAAATACGGCGGTGAACGCGAGCTGGAACAAATCACCGATCGCGGTACGGCCTCCGAACGCGCAGCCCTCTTCTGGAGATGGACCATGGGCTTTAACGCCACGATGGAATCCGTCCACCGCTGGGCCTGGTGGTTTGCCATTCTGACCCCGATCACCGGCGGCATCGGCATCCTGCTGACAGGTACGGTCGTCGACAACTGGTACCTCTGGGGCATCAACCACGGGATCGTGTCCCCGCTGCCGGGCTATCCCGGCGTCGTTGACCCGGCGCTTTGAGGAGAACGACGATGAAACTCTGGATCCCCTTCGCCGTCTCCGCCGGTTCACTGCTGACGATCGCAAGCTTCGTCGGCGCCGGCTGGGACGCACCACCTGTCGAAAGCGAACAGATCGGCTTTCGCGGCACCGGCATGTATGTCCACCGCGACGTCGAAAACCAGGAAGCGCTGAAGCTGGCAAACGTCGTGCCCCCAGCCCCCTGGGAAGCCGACCCCGCAGGTGACAAGGCACGCGATCTCTATGAAAACGTGCAGATCCTCGGCGATCTCTCCGACGATCAGTTCAACCAGTTTATGGCATCGATCACAGAATGGATCGCGCCGGAAGCCGGCTGTAACTACTGCCACAACCCGGAAAACCTCGCCTCCGACGAAGTCTACCAGAAGGTCGTAGCGCGCCGGATGATCCAGATGACGCAGGCCATCAATGTCGACTGGCAGAGCCATGTCGGCCAGGTGGGCGCCACCTGCTACACCTGTCACCGCGGCCAGGCGATCCCGGTCAACTATTGGTACGAGGATCTGGAGCCCAAGCCGGCCGGCGGCATGACCCAGAACCGTGCAGGCCAGAACGTCGTCGCCAAGTTCGGCGGCAACTCTTCGCTGCCGCAGAATGTCCTGAAGGACTATCTGCTGGATGCCAAGCCGATCCGGGTGCACTCCAACACCGCCCTGCCGACCGGCACCAATCCGGCAGGCACCAAGGAGACGGAGGCCACCTGGTCGCTGATGATGCACATGTCCGAGTCTCTCGGCGTGAACTGCACGACCTGCCACAACTCTCGTGCCTTCAACGCCTGGGACGAAAGCCCTCCGCAGCGTGTGACCGCCTGGCACGGGATCCGGATGGTGCGCGACGTCAACGCCAACTACATGGTCGGCCTGACGCCAGTCTTCCCGGACACCCGCAAGGGCCCCGAGGGTGATGTCTTCAAGGTCGGCTGCGGCACCTGCCATGCCGGCGTGCAGAAGCCGCTCTATGGCACCTCGATGCTCCAGGACTATGTCGACTCCCTCGCCAAGAAGGGCCCGATCACGGTACCGGACTTCACCACCTATCAGCCGGGCGTGACGCAACGAATGGCACCGGCCGAACAGAGCAGCGCTCTGCCGCTCGCTGCACCAAAGTCCGAGACGGCAGCCGTCCTGCTGCCGCCATCGTCCCCGCCGACTGCCAGCGATTGACGGCCTCCCAAGGCGGGCCGCATGAGGAAGGGGAGCTCTCGGGCTCCCTTTCTTTTTGCGCTTCTTTTCCTGTTGCAGTTGCTTCTCCCCACAGCAAACGCAGTTCGCATCGGTAACCTCCAGGCTACCGATGCGAACTTGTTTCAGATGACGAGAATAAGGGGATAGGTTTGTACTAGGCAGCTTCGGCGAAGCTGAGCCCGGGGAAGCGTTGCAGATAAATGCGGAACCAGGGCGTGAAATCCTGAGGACGCTCACGCACCTCCCGAAGCAGCTCGCCAGGGGCGATCCAGCGCACTTCATCCACCTCGTCGGCGACAGGCTCCACCTGAAGCGTCTGACTATCGACTTGTGCGCTGAACAGGGTGACCCGTTCGTGCTCCTTCAAGCCCTCACCAACATCAGCCGCGTACTCGACGGTCTGATGACGGGTCAGCGGCAGAGTAAAGCCGAGCTCCTCGCTGAGGCGACGCTCGGCGCAGTGTTCGACAGTTTCGTCCCAGTGGGGATGTGTACAGCACGTGTTGGCCCAAAGGCCGGCGCAGTGATACTTGCTGGCGGCACGCTTCTGGATCAGCAGCAGATCGCCGTCAAAGACGAAAACCGAGACGGCAAGATGCAACTGCCCGTCGAGATGCGCCTGCATCTTCTCGATCGGAAAAAGCGATCCGTCACCGGCGATCGCCGGGATGTAAATGCTTTCGGTCATCCTGTCCGGTTCCACAGAGATCCTGGGCCTGCCGATACGGGGTTTACCCCGTTTAGGCAACCGCCCGCGCCAGCGCACATTTCGACCATAGCGAACAGAGCGCCTCGGCCAGATGGTCGATGTCGGCATCGCTGTGCAGCGGGGTTGGCGTGATCCTCAGCCGTTCCTTGCCGACGGCGACCGTCGGATAGTTGATCGGCTGCACATAGATGCCGAAATCGTCGAGCAACACGTCCGAGATCCATTTGCACTTCGCCGCATTGCCGACCATGACCGGCACGATGTGGCTCGGATTGTGCATATGCGGAATGCCGCGGACGTCGAGCGCTCGCCGCACCTTGGCGACGGTCGCCTGATGCATGTGGCGCTCAAAGCTGCTTTCCTTCAGATGACGGATCGACGCAGTCGCACCCGCGGCAAGCGCCGGCGGGATCGCAGTCGTGAAGATGAAGCCCGAGGCAAACGAGCGCACGAAGTCGACGAGCACGGCCGGGCCGGTGATGTAACCGCCCATAACGCCGAAAGCCTTGCCGAGCGTGCCCTCGATGACCGTCAGACGGTCCATGAGGCCCTCGCGCTCGGCGACACCGCCACCGCGCGGGCCGTACATGCCAACTGCATGAACCTCGTCGAGATAGGTGATTGCACCGAACTGGTCGGCGACATCGCAGATCTCCTTGATCGGCGAGATGTCACCATCCATCGAATAGACGCTTTCGAAGGCAACGAGCTTCGGCGCTGCCGGATCGTCCGCCGCCATCAGCTCGCGCAGATGCTTGTAGTCGTTGTGGCGGAACTGCCGCTTGATGCAACGCGAATGGCGGATGCCTTCGATCATCGAGGCATGATTGAGCGAGTCCGAATAGCAGATGATGCCCGGGATCTTGGCAAGCAGCGTCCCGAGCGCTGCCCAGTTCGAGACATAACCGGAGGTGAAGATCAGCGCGCCTTCCTTGCCATGCAGGTCAGCCAACTCCTGCTCGAGCAGGACGTGATAATGGTTGGTGCCGGAGATGTTGCGCGTGCCGCCGGCACCTGCGCCGCACTTGCGCACAACCTCGATCATCCGTTCGGTCACCAGCGGGTTCTGACCCATGCCGAGATAATCATTCGAGCACCAGACGGTGACCTCGCGGGCCGTTCCGTCACCATTGTGAAACGCGGCTTTCGGAAAGGCCGAGCACTGACGCTCCAAATCCGCGAAAACGCGGTAGTTGCCGGCAGTGTGCAGGCCGGCGAGCGCCTCTTCCATGTGCTGGAAAACAGTCATCAGTCTTTCCTCTTCCCGATCGTGTCTTGTCCAATTGCTGTCCAGGAGGGGTGCGGCACAGACACAGGCCCAGCCTCCTTGAGTGCGGAAACGCCGTCCGCCGAAGGGCGAATGACGAGGTTTGCCCGTTCCTGCCTTGCCATCGCCCAGCGCCACAGCGCCGTGTCGGAAACGGGAAGCACGAGAACAAGGTGTTCGATGATGGCAAGTGCCATGAAGGTCGCCAGCAGCGTGTGGCCGACGACGGAATGCGCCTGGGTCGCGCGGTTTGCCCCCACGACGAGGACGGCGAACAGGCCTGCAGCGATCGCCAGGAAGACCGGAAACAGCGGCGTCATCCGGTCTGTCTTGAAGTAGCTCTTCAGGTGCCGGATACCTTTCGGCATCAACTCGCTGACGGCATGTGGCGCGCCTAGGAAAATGACGAGCTTGGCCGAGATCCGCATGCCCCAGAGCAGTCCGAAGGCGGCAAGCCCGAAGAGGTTGACCGATCCTTGAAGCGACAGCCAAAGCGCGACTGCGGTGACAAGAATGGCTATCTCATGGTCGCTGACCGCCTCCCAGGCAGCCCGGAAACGTGGAAAGCCGGTGAGACCTGGAGGGCACTCACCCGTGCGCCGACCTGTCAGGATCCCTGTCAGGAAGGCAGCTTCGTGCCAGGCCCAGACGAGCAGTGCGCCAAAGAAACCGGCATAGGATCCAAGGACCGTCGGCTCGCGGGCGCCGTAGAGCATCAAGACAAAGCCGAATGCTCCGACAATGGTCATCAGACCCATCAGAACAAGGCCCCTGCCCCGCGGGCCGTCGGAACGGTTGACCATGGCCAGCACCAGCCCGGTCGAAATCCACCATACGGAGATGGCGACCAGAACGACAGCGAGCGGGTGCGTGAAGGTCATGGCAATCTCCTCACCAGACCGGCTGTAGGCGGGACGTGGCAGGGATGGCGTTCGACTTCGTCGGGATGACATACATCCTGATAAAATTGACCGCTGCCGCTGCCGACCAGAAGCCCTTAGCGATCTTACCCGACAGGCCACCCTTTTCGTTGGCTGCCATCACCTTGCGGTTGATCCGCTCCATCCGGCGGAAGCCTTCATGCAGGGCCGGATTGTCGAGATCGAGCACGAGTGGGAAGCACTGGCGCGAGATCTCGCTCGTCAGCCGGAAGACCTTCATGTCGTAGTCATCGATGTCGACGCCGAGCCCCTTGTGGAAGGCCGGCCGCATGTGATCGCGCACATACATGGTCGCAAAGACGGCGAGCAGGAAGAATTTGATCCAGTACTTGTTCATGCCCTCCATCAGCCGCTTGTCGGAGCGGATAATCAG
>JAIXSF010000278.1 GCA_027484835.1 Rhizobiaceae bacterium
ATCACCAATTATGGGGCAGGCATGACCGGTGGCGAACTCAGCCACGAAGAAACCAAGGACATGGCGCCGATCGGCGGCAAACGTCTGGCCACCATCCTGAAACGGATGATCGGCGGAGGGAATGACATTGGATAATCAAGAACTGCGCGCTGTCGCTTCGCGGGCGCTTTCGCTGCTCGACCTCACCAACCTGAAGGACGACTGCACGCCCGAACAGATCGTGACGCTGTGCGGCAAGGCGCAGAGCGCCTTTGGCCCGACGGCAGCAATCTGCATCTGGCCACGCTTCGTGATGCAGGCCCGCACCCTGCTCGGTCCCGACAGCCCGATCCGGATCGCGACGGTCGTCAACTTCCCTTCAGGCGAAATAAAGACCGAGGACGTTCTGGCCGAGACGCGCGATGCGGTCGCCGATGGCGCCGACGACATCGATCTCGTGATCCCCTACCGGGCGCTGGCGGCCGGTGACGACAAGGCCGTGAGCGACATGGTTGCTGCCGTGAAGGCCGCCTGCGGTCCGGCGATCCTGAAGACGATCCTGGAAACGGGCGAACTCAAGGATATCGCGCTGATCCGCCGCGCGTCCGACCTCTCGATCGCAGCCGGTGCGGACTTCATCAAGACCTCGACCGGCAAGGTGGGCGTGAATGCCACCCTGGAAGCGGCCGACATCATGCTGCAGGCCATCCGTGACAGCCGCAAGAAGGTGGGCTTCAAGCCGGCCGGTGGCATCTCGACAGTCGCCGATGCCGCCCTCTATCTGAGCCTTGCCGACACCATCATGGGCGACGACTGGGTCATGCCCTCGACGTTCCGCTTCGGTGCTTCGGGCCTGCTCGACAACATCCTCGCCGTGCTTTCAGGCCATCAGGCAGCGGCGCCTGTCTCCGGATACTGATCATGCTTCCCCAGGAGATCATCCGGCGCAAACGCGATGGCGGAACGCTCACCGGCGAAGAGATCAAGGCCTTCGTCGAGGGACTTTCCAAGGAGACGATCTCCGAGGGGCAGGTTGCCGCCTTTGCAATGGCCGTGTTCTTCAAGGGCATGACGCCGGATGAAATCGTCGCGCTGACGCTGGCCATGCGGGATTCCGGCGATGTGCTCTCTTGGGCAGGCGTTGGCAAGCCCGTCGTGGACAAGCACTCGACCGGCGGCGTGGGCGACAATGTCTCGCTGATGCTGGCGCCGATCGTGGCGGCCTGTGGCCTGGCGGTGCCGATGATTTCGGGACGAGGTCTCGGGCACACGGGGGGCACGCTCGACAAACTTCAGTCGATCCCCGGCTATGACGTAATGCCGAACAATACGATCTTCCGCCGCACGGTCGATCGTGCGGGCTGCGCGATCATCGGCCAGACAGGCGATCTCGCGCCTGCCGACAAGCGTCTCTATGCGATCCGCGATGTGACGGCGACGGTTGAATCCATTCCGCTGATCACGGCCTCCATCCTCTCCAAGAAGCTCGCAGCCGGGCTCGAAAGCCTGGTGCTGGACGTGAAGGTGGGCAACGGCGCCTTCATGGCGAAGAGCGAGGATGCGGAAGCCTTGGCGCGTTCGCTGGTTCGGGTCGCCAATGGCGCTGGTGTGAAGACGACGGCACTTCTAACCGACATGAACGAGCCACTCGCCGACTGCGCCGGAAACGCGATCGAGGTGCAGAACGCCGTCGATTTTCTCAAAGGGCAGAAGAGCGGGACGCGTCTCGAAGAGGTGACCCTGGCGCTGGCAGCGGAAATGCTGGTGAATGGCGGTGCGGAGGTTGATCCGGGACAAGCGCTTGCCCGCTGCAGCGCGGCCCTCGCATCCGGCAAGGCTGCCGAGGTCTTCGGCCAGATGGTCCGCGAACTTGGCGGCCCCTCCGACTTCATGGACAAAGCAGAGACTTATCTGCCCCGCAGCAAGGCCGAAGTGGCGGTCCTTGCGGAAGCGGACGGTTTTCTCAGCGCCTGTGACACACGCGCCCTCGGTCTTGCAGTCGTCACGCTTGGCGGCGGTCGCCAGCGTCCCAGCGACAAGATCGACCACGGGGTCGGTATCTCCGGCTTCAAGCCGCTGGGAACCCGCGTGGCGAAAGGCGAGCCCATTGCCTTTGTGCAGGCCAATGACGAAACGGCAGCCGCGCGCGCTGCGAAGACGGTCGCCGAGTGCTATCGGATTTCCGAAACGAAGCCAGCTGCAACGCCAGTCATCGGTCTTAGGATCGGAGCAGAGTGAAGGCCTGAGCCTTACTGGATCATCCGCAGGACGTGCTTCTCGGCGGTATAGGACTTGAGCTTGCTCATGAAGCTCATGCCAACGAGTGTCGACGTCAGCGCCTCGTCGCTCAGGACGAAGGCATCGACTTCTTTCACCCGGACGTTTCCGATCTCGACACGGTCAAGCACGACATGGGCGGCCTTGATCGAGCCATTGGCCGTACTAACGTTGTGACGGAAATCAAGCGCTGCAGGGCTGAAACCGAGACGACGGGCGGTGGACACATTGATGGCCACGAGCGAGGCGCCGGTATCGACCATGGCTTTGACCGGCTTGCCATTCATCTTGAAGGTGCCTTCGTAATGGCCACCCGGGCCCATGGAAAGGACCGTCTGGCCCGACGAAGCGGCACCGGGTTTGGCGGCGACCTCCTCGGACGCACCCGCCTCACGTTCGGCTAGCATGGTCTCAATCTTTGCAGCGATGGTCGGCCACTGGCTGGCGGACAGTGCCAGCATCAAGACTGTGAACAGGGTGCGTGCGAACATCTGGTATCCCCGTGAACGATGTCTGGAGCGTAGCAGCCAAGCCTGAGAAGGTGGATAACCGACGACGCAAAACGGCCCGAAACCGGGGTTTCGGGCCGCCAAAGCTTGTGATCTGGTTAAGAAATCACTTCGTTCCGTACATGCGGTCGCCGGCATCGCCGAGACCGGGCATGATATAGCCCTTGTCGTTCAGGTGGCTGTCGATGGAGGCGGTGAAGATCGGTACGTCCGGATGGACGGCGTGAAAGTTCTTGATACCTTCCGGCGCTGCCAGAAGGCAGAGGAAGCGAATGTTCTTCGCGCCGCGCTCCTTCAGCTTGTCGATGGCGGCAATCGAGGAATTGCCGGTTGCAAGCATCGGGTCGACCACGATGATCAGACGTTCGGCCAGCGCCTCGGGAGCCTTGAAGTAGTATTCGACGGCCTGCAGTGTCTCGTGATCGCGGTACACGCCGACATGGGCGACACGGGCGGCCGGAACCAGTTCCAGCATGCCTTCAAGGAGGCCGTTACCGGCGCGCAGGATCGACGCGAAGACCAGCTTCTTGCCTTCGAGGATCGGCGACTGCATCTCGGTCAGCGGCGTCTCGATCGTCTCCATGGTGAGCTCGAGATCGCGGGTGACCTCATAGCAGAGGAGCGTGGAGATTTCGCGCAACAGGCGACGGAAGCTAGAGGTCGACGTTTCCTTCCGGCGCATGATCGTCAGCTTGTGCTGCACCAGGGGGTGATTGATGACTGTTACGCCGTCCATGGTCGAGCCTTCTTTTCTTGTTTTCTGAGGTGCTTCTATTTTCACGTTCTCTGATGGTGCCGCAAGAGCGTTGCCGGATTTTGCCCGGTCTTCAACAGCTGCGGCACTACAGGCGGGCCAGAAGCCGTGCTCTCGTCTCTTCGTCGACGAAGGCGGCTTCGATGGCCGTGCGCGTCATCCCGTCGATCTCGGCATCAGTGAAGCCGAATTCGCTGGAGGCCCAGTCGTATTCCTGGGCGAGCGACGTGCCGAAGAATGGCGGATCGTCTGAATTGATGCAGACCCGGACGCCGGCTTCGTGGAACTTCCTCAGCGGATGGCTGGCGAGGTCGGGGAAGACCTTCAGTGCGATGTTCGAGCCCGGGCAGACTTCGAGCACTGTGCCGAGGTCGACGAGGCGACGGACGAGCTCGGGATCCTCGATGGCACGGACGCCGTGGCCGATCCGGGCGGGTTTGACGAGGTCGAGGGCATCGGCGACGCTGAAGGCACCGCAAACTTCGCCGGCATGGATGGTGAGGCCGAGACCGGCTTCGCGGGCGATGTCGAAGGCGCGGGCGTAATCGGCCACGCGGCCCATGCGTTCCTCACCGGCCATATTGAAGCCGGTGATCAGCGGGTTGTCGCTCCGAGCCGCATATTCGGCAGCGGCAATCACGCTGTCAGGACCGAAATGGCGTTCTCCAGTAACGATGATGCGGGCCTCGATACCGGTTGCAGCTTTCGCGGCTTCGATGCCAGCGGTGATGCCGGCGAGATAGGCATCGGCGCCCAGGCCGATGCGGTCACCGTGGTCCGGCGAGATGATGATCTCGCTGTAGATGGTGTCTACGGCTGCGAGTTCGCGCAGATAAGTTTCGGTGAGGAGAGCGTAGTCCTCCTCGGTGCGAAACAGGGCCGCAACGCGGTCATAGGCTTTGATGAATTCGGCAAAGTCGTTCCAGGCGTATGTTCCGTCGCGCATGAAGCTCTCGGGGTCGACGCCATATTTGGCGGCCTGGGAAAGCGCGAGGGCCGGCGGTGCTGCACCCTCGATATGACAGTGCAGTTCGGCCTTCTTCAATCGTGTCGTCACAGGAAGCTCCGTCCGTGGCGGCCGGGGGCGATCCCCAAATGCGCCGCGATGGTTTCGCCGATATCGGCATAGGTATTGCGGATACCGATGTTACGCGAACGCACGCCGGGGCCGAAGCACATGATCGGCACGCGTTCGCGGGTGTGGTCCGTGCCGCGCCAGGTCGGATCGCAGCCGTGGTCGGCGGTCATCAGCACGATATCACCGGGCTTCAGCTTGCGATGGACTTCCGGCAGTCGGCGGTCGAAGGCTTCGAGTGCTGCGGCATAACCCGGCACATCGCGACGATGGCCGAAGAGCATGTCGAAATCGACGAAATTGGTGAAGACGAGATCGCCGTCTTCGGCCTCGTCCATGGCCTTCAGGGTCGCGTCCATGAGTGCCATGTTGCCATTGGCCTTGATCACGCGGGAGACACCCTGGTGCGCGAAGATATCGCCGATCTTGCCGACGGCATGGACCTTGCGACCGGCTTCAAGCAGTCGGTCGAGCAGGGTCGGCTCGGGCGGCAGAACGGAATAATCGCGGCGATTGCCGGTGCGCTCAAAGGTCTGGACGGTTTCACCAATGAACGGGCGGGCGATGACACGGCCAATATTCAATGGGTCGATGAGCTTGCGCACAATCTCGCAGAGTTTGAGCAGTCGTTCGAGCCCGAAATGGGTTTCGTGGGCGGCAATCTGCAAGACCGAGTCGGTGGAGGTGTAGCAGATGGGCTTGCCGGTCCGAATGTGCTCCTCGCCAAAGCGGGTAATCACATCCGTGCCAG
>JAIXSF010000272.1 GCA_027484835.1 Rhizobiaceae bacterium
TAACGATCGGCGGCTCGGCGGCCTTGACGGTTCCGAATTCCGGGATCGTCACCGGGAAATCGGAGAGCACTTCGAGGAGGAAAGCCTCGAAGGCTTCATCCGTCCGATCAAGCTCGTCGATGAGAAAGATCGGCGCCTGCCCAGCCTCGCCCTGCAGGGCCTGCAGCACCGGCCGGCGAATGAGATACCGTTCGGAAAAGATATCGTTCTCGAGCTTCGAACGGTCAGAGGCACCGGACGCTTCGGCCATGCGGATCTCCAGCATCTGCGCCGGATAGTTCCACTCGTAGACGGCGGAGGCGACGTCGAGGCCCTCGTAGCATTGCAGCCGTATCAGCGGACGATCGAGTGCCTTGGCGAGCACCTTGGCCACTTCCGTCTTACCGACACCGGCTTCGCCTTCGAGGAACAGCGGGCGCTTCATCTTCAGCGCCAGGAACAGCACGGTGGCAAGCGGCCTTCCGGCCAGATAGTCCTCAGCCGAAAGAAGATCGATGATGCCATCGATCGTTTCCGGCAGCGCCTTTCCCGAGGTCTCTGCCATGTCTCCTCCCATGTTTGAGCGAAAGCTTATAGCGTGCGATAGCCACGGTCCAGATAGATGAGCGAGGGCTCCCGCACACCGATGTGCACGGCCCTCACCTCGCCGAACAGAACTGTATGGGTATTGGTGACCTTCCGGTCGGTGACCACGCAATCGAATGCGGTGATCGCGTCGGCAAGCACCGGAGAGCCGGTCGCCAGCACCTGCCATTCGGCCAGCGCAAAACGCTCTTCCGATGACAGCTTGCCGAAACCGGCAAAGGCATTGGCCAGCTCCTGATGCTGGGCGGCCAGCGTGTTCAGCGCGAAATGGGGGCTCTCGAACAACACCGCATTGTTGGGATTGGTGTTGTTGAGACAGGCCAGCACGGTCGGCGGGCTATCGGATACCGAGCAGGCGGCGGTGATCGTTACCCCGCGCCGGACGCCCTCATGCTCCGTCGTCACGATCTGCACATGCCCCGCATACCGGCTCATGGCCTCGCGATAGACGACTGGATCCAGACCTTGCATGCTCAAACTTACATCTCCCCCTTGGTATGGTCCCCTGACGACACCGCAATATGGGCCGCAGCCCTTACCTTTTCCACAACCGCATCACGATTTCGTTTCGGTCCCCCGTTCAAAGGCGGAAAGCCAGCATTTCCAATTGCCTGCGCTTTCGGCTAGGATCGCCGCATGACCATTGGCCAACCACTGACATCCTGGCTTTCGATCCCTCTTATGCTGGCGCTGGGCGCTCCCGCGGCGGCAGCGGCGGAGCTGAAGCTGGCCGTGGTCGCGCCGAAGTCCGGCCCCTTTGCAGTGCTTGGCGACCAGGTACGCCAGGGTGCGGCACTCGCTGCAGGCAGGCTGTCGATCACGCTTGTCGAAATCGACGAACCCTGCAGCGAGGGAAGCGGTAAGGCGGTCGCCGAGGCGGTTACGGCCGCCGACGTCAAGGCGGCCATCGGATTTCTGTGCAGCGAGAGCCTGAAGGATGGACTGCCGCTGCTGGCACAAGCCGATGTGCCGGCGCTGACACTCTCTGTTCGCTGGAAAGGTCTGATGGAAGACGCCATCAAGAACGGCTGGCCGCTGTTCCGGCTGGCACCGAACGGCGATCAAGAGGCGGCCAAACTCTCCGAAATCATTCTCCGGGACTGGGTCGGTGAGCCGGTGGCACTTCTGGAGGACGGCACCATCCGAGGCCGGGAGCTGACCGAAGCGATCCGCATCAGCCTCGAGGAGCGCGGTCTGAAACCCGCCTTCATCGACACCTTCCGGCCCGGTCAGGAACAGCAGCTGACGCTGGTCCGACGGCTGAAGACGGCCGGCGTTACCCGGGCGTTCATTGGCGGAGACCGCAACGACGTTGCGATCATCGCTCGCGATGCCATGGCAGAAGGGCTGTCGCTCACCCTGATGGGCGGCGAAGCGCTGAAAGCGGCCGATGATCCCGTCCCACTGGAGGATGGCGTTCTGGCGGTCGGCTTGGTCGAGATACCGGAGGGCTCGTCGGCGCCGGCGCTGACACAAGAGTTCGCCGCCGCGAAGATTGCGCCGGACGGCTACACCTTGCCAGCCCATGCTGCGGTGACGATCCTCGCGGATGCCTGGGGCATTTCATCGGCAATGGGAACACCCGTGGCCGACGCACTCGTCGGCACGACATTCGAGACGTCGCTCGGCCCGATCACCTTCGGTGAAGATCACGAATTGACCGCGAACCCCTATCGCTTGCTGCAATGGCAGGGCAACGCCTTCGTGCCGGCACCGGAAAAGACGCAGTGAGCGGCATCAATCCCGATAGGGCCAGAAGGCCTGACTGAACACACCGCCATCAACCCATATCGTCTGGCCCGTCACAAACGCGGATTGCGATCCTGCGAGGAACAGAATGGGGCCGGCGATATCTTCCGGCGTCCCGACGCGACGCAGCGGCGTGACATCACCCCAGGTCTTGGCGTAATCGGGCGCCTCGGCTTGCGTCCGGGCGGTCTCGATCGCACCCGGTGCGACGCAATTGACGCGGATCTGGTGCGGTCCAAGCTCGACGGCCGACACCTTGGTCAGCTGTTCGATGCCACCTTTCGAGGCAGTGTAATCGACGAGCTTGGGGAAGGCGTGCTTGTTGCAACCGGACCCGAGGTTGATAATCGAGCCGCCCTTGCCAGCGTCCACCATGCGGCGGGCGACGCGCTGGGTGTTGAGGAAAGTGCCCTTCAGATTGGTGCTGATGACGGCATCCCAGCGCTCCTCGGAGAGCTCAAGCATAGAGGCCCAGGTCTGGATGCCGGCGTTGTTGACGAGAACGTCGGGAACCTGACCGGCCCAGGCGATCACCTCGTCGAGAAAGGCTTCGATCGCCGCACTGTTTGCCACCTCGCATTCGCGCCCGATCGCCCGGCCGCCGATCGCTGCCGCCTCGGTCTCGACGTCGGCCGCAGCCGACTGCTGGCCGAGATGGGTAAAGGCGACGTCGAAGCCGTCACGAACGAAAGCCGAGACAAGATGCCGGCCGATGCCGGAGCTGCCCCCGGTGATGATCGCGAACTTGGCCATGATGTCCTCCCAGACTGCAAGCGTTTGTGCGAGGGATGAAGCGCCGGGCGACGAACGTCAAGGGCAGGCATTGCCTATCGGCGTCTCATCCCAAGGCATGGTTGCCGCCCGGGTTTGCCGGTGCTATGCGGACCGGGAGCAATAGGCCCGCATTAGTAAGCGATGCGGCGCGTAGTATCCTGCAAGTCCCTGTCTTCGAGGAGCCTTCCATGACCCGCCCTCTCCTGATTTCGCCCTCCATCCTCGCCGCCGATTTTTCCCGGCTCGGCGAAGAAGTGCGCGATGTAGTGGACGCCGGGGCAGAATGGGTGCATCTCGACGTGATGGACGGGCATTTCGTGCCAAACATCTCCTTCGGCCCGGCCATCATCAAGGCGCTGCGGCCGTGGACGAAGGCCGTCTTCGACTGCCATCTGATGATCGCACCGGCCGATCCCTACCTTGCGGCCTTCGCCGATGCGGGCTGTGACATCATCACGGTCCACGCCGAAGCCGGACCGCATCTGCACCGCTCGCTGCAGACCATCCGCGCACTCGGCAAGAAGGCCGGCGTCTCGCTTAACCCGGCGACGCCGCTTTCGACCATTGAACATGTCATGGATGATCTCGACCTGATCCTCATCATGAGCGTCAATCCGGGCTTCGGCGGCCAGAAATACATTCCCGCCATGACCGACAAGATCGCCAAGGCCAATGCCCTGATCGGCAACCGGCCGATCGACCTTGAAGTCGATGGCGGCGTGACGGCAGACAATGCTGCCGAAATCGCCAAGGCCGGCGCCAATGCGCTGGTTGCGGGCTCCGCAATCTTCAAGGGCAAGGGCGTGGACGACTACCGCAAGACCGTCGCCGGCCTCAGAAAAGCAGCCGAAGGAGGACGTGGGTGACATCACCGCGTTCGGCGAAAGCGCAAGCGATGGCGACCGCCGTGGCCTCGGCCACAAGCAATTGGGCCATCAAGCCGTGACGGCGGGAGGGTGGCTGCCCCCGACAAAGCTTTGGATCCTGGGCTCCCTTGCCTGGGGATTGGCGATGGCCGCCAGCTTCCTGCTTTCGATCCATGTCTTTGGCCGCACGGCTGGCAGCCATGACCTTGGCCTCACCGCCCTTTACGCCGGTGGCGGTTTGCTTGGCTGGCTGGTGGCTCTGCCCCTCATTCACCTGATCACGAATATGCGGCGCCCTCCAAAGGTCCTGGCCGGTTGGGTCCTGCTTCTGGGCGTGGTGACCATCGGCGCCACCGCCGGTCTCTATGCCCTGCAATACCGCTATTTCTACGCCCACTGGCATGCGCCCTTTGCGACACGCATCTGGTTCTACCAGCTGATCTACACCACGGCCGTCGCTCTCTACCAATTCGCCGTGCTGGGTGTGCGGCACCTGTTGCCGGCCGGATTTGCCATGCTTCTGGTCTTGAGCTTCGTGATGGCCCGCCGCAGCCGTTGAGCTTGCCGCCCCACTTTGCTAAGGGGGGCCAGCATTTCAAGTCCAACGAAAGACGAGCCCGATGATCCCGCGTTACTCCCGGCCGGAAATGGTCGCCATCTGGTCCCCCGAAACCAAGTTCCGCATCTGGTTCGAGATCGAGGCCCATGCCTGCGA
>JAIXSF010000138.1 GCA_027484835.1 Rhizobiaceae bacterium
ATGGCGCTCGCACGCGCGCTCGCACCCAGCCCGAGTGTCCTGCTGATGGACGAGCCGTTTTCCGGCCTCGATTCGCGCCTGAAGGACACGGTGAGAGCTGACACGCTTGCAATTTTGCGTGAAACCCGCGCGACCGCGATCGTCGTCACCCATGATGCGGAGGAAGCCATGCGCATGGCAGACCGCATCGCTCTTCTGCGAAACGGCCGCCTTGTGCAGGTCGGGACCTCGGATGATCTCTACCGGCGTCCGCGTGATATCTTTGCCGCTGCCTTCTTCTCCGAGATCAACGAGTTCTCCGGCAGGGTGAGCGGCGGTGAAGTGGAAACCCCGCTCGGCAAGGCGCCAGCAGGCCGGATCGCCGACGGAACCGAGGTGGACGTCGCCGTCCGGCTGTCCGGACTTGCCGTGCGCGAGAGCGGTGGCCCGATCCCGGCCCGCATCGTTGCCCGGCGGTTCCTCGGTGTGGTGGAACTGCTCGATCTTGCAGTACCGGGAACCGAACGACCGGTTCGGGCGCGCATTCGTGCTGACATCTTGTCGCCGGGCATTCGCGACGTGACGATTGCGGTTGAGCCAAAGGACATTTTGGTGTTTGAAAAGGCACAGGAAAGCCCCTACATCGGGGAAGCACAAATCTAAGGAGTGGCAGGCATGGGTTCGTTTAGCATTTGGCACTGGATCATCGTTCTGGCGATCGTCCTGCTTCTCTTCGGCCGCGGCAAGATCCCGGAACTGATGGGTGACGTGGCCAAGGGCATCAAGAGCTTCAAGAAGGGCATCAGCGACGAGGACGAGAACGAGACGCAGACCGCCTCGAACGCTCAGCCCACTGTGACGAAGACGGTCGACCACAAGGCCGACGAGGTGAAGTGATCGGCTTCAGCCGATTGGACGGGCGGCCCCTTCGGCTGCCCGTTCTTCGTTGAAATCTTGGAAGACCGGCGCCGGTTTGAGGCGCCCTGGCGTGGCATCAGGAGCCCGTTTGCATGCTGGATATTGGCTGGACCGAGCTGTTGGTGATCGCCGTCATCCTGATCGTCGTGGTGGGTCCGAAGGATCTGCCACCGATGATCCGGGCGTTTGGCAAGATGACCAAGAGGCTGCGCCAGACGGCGGGCGAGTTTCGTGCGCAATTCGATGAGGCGCTGCGCGAGGCAGAACTCGATGACCTGAAGAATTCGGTCAACGATATCCGTTCGCTGAACCCGGCGAACTCGCTGCGCGAAACCTTCAATCCGCTTCGCCAGATGAGCCAGGAGATCAAGTCGGATCTGGAGCGCTCGACGCGACCTGACGCAAAGCCCGCATCGCCTGATGATGGCTACGAGGAACATTCGATCCTGCCCGACGTGCCGATCGGCCTTGGCGAGCCGCCCAAGGAGCTGATGCCGGTTGCCCCGCAACCGACACCGGCTACGACGCCGGCGGCGTCTTCCACAGCGACGGCACCCACGGCCGCTGTGGCCGCAGCCGCGCCCGCAACATCAGCGCCGGCAATGGTCGCTCCCGCAGCCGAAAAGAAGTCCGCGAGCCGCAAGCCGGCTGCCAGGGCCTCCGCAACAGTGAAACCGGCTGCAAAGCCTGCAAAGTCGGCTCCGGCAGTGCCTGTCGCAGCAGATGCTTCAACGGCTGCTCCGGCCAAGGCAGCCAAGCCGAAGCCGGCGGCGGTGAAGACTGCGCCTGCCAAGGTGAAGGCTGCAGCTCCTGCGGAAGCTCCCGTCAAGGCTGCCTCCAAGACGCGCAAGACCAAGAGTGAGGACCGCGCATGAGCGGCGATATCGACGACAAGCCCCAGCCGCTCATCGAGCATCTGATCGAGCTCCGCTCGCGCCTCATCTGGGCGCTCGGCGCGTTCTTTGTCGCCTTCATCGTCTGCTTCTATTTCGCCAAGCAACTCTTCAACCTGCTGGTCATCCCCTACAAATGGGCGGTGATGTGGGCTGGTCTGGATGTAACGAAGACGGAGCTGATCTATACGGCGCCGCAGGAATTCTTCTTCACCCAGGTCAAGGTCGCGGCCTTCTGTGCCATGGTGATTGCGTTCCCCGTCATCGCCTCGCAGGTCTACAAGTTCGTCGCCCCTGGCCTCTACAAGAACGAGCGCGCCGCCTTTCTGCCGTTCCTGGTCGCCTCGCCGATCCTCTTCCTGCTCGGCGCGTCGCTCGTCTATTTCGTCTTCACGCCGATGGTGATGTGGTTCTTCCTCGCCATGCAGCAAGCGCCGGAAGAGGGCGGTGTCGCGATTTCGCTTCTGCCGCGCGTGTCGGAATACTTGAGCCTGATCATGACGCTGATCTTCTCGTTCGGTCTGGTCTTCCAGCTGCCGGTCGTCACCAGCCTGCTGGTGCGTGTCGGAATTTTGGAAAGCCAGTGGCTCGCCGACAAGCGCAAGTATTTCATCGTCGTCGCCTTCGTCATCGCCGCCATCGTCACGCCGCCCGATCCTCTCTCCCAGATCGGTCTTGCACTGCCGACGATCCTTCTCTACGAGGTGGCGATCTATGCGGCGCGACTCATCGAGAAGAAGCGCGCTGCCACGGACCTCGCCGAGGTCGGCTCGGCAGAGCAGACCTGAGGCGATCCGGGCGCGCCGCCGCATCCAACCCATTGAGACATGGGGCCGGACATGGCCGCCGGCCATTCCGTTCCCGGTCGAAGCTGAAGACCTGGAACGACGATGCTCGATATCAAGTGGATCCGTGAAAACCCCGAGGCTCTCGATGCGGCGCTGGCAAAGCGCGGTGCAGAACCGCTGTCTGCTGCCCTGATCGCTCTCGACCAAAAGCGCCGGTCCGTTGCCCAGTCGATGCAGGACATGCAGTCGCGCCGGAACTCGGCCTCCAAGGAAATCGGCGCCGCCATGGCGCAAAAGAACATGGAGCTTGCCGAGAAGCTGAAGGCCGAAGTTGCTTCGCTGAAGGACACGCTGCCGGCGGCCGAAGAGGAAGAGCGCCAGCTGACCGCCGAGCTCAACGATGCGCTGTCGCGCATTCCGAACATTCCCCATGATGACGTGCCCGTCGGCAAGGACGAACACGACAACGTCGTCGCCCGCGTAGTGGGTGAAAAGCCGACCTGGAACCACAAGCCTTTCGAGCACTTCGAGATCGGCGAAAGCCTCGGCTATATGGATTTCGAGCGTGCTGCAAAGCTTTCGGGCTCGCGCTTCACCGTACTCACTAGCCAGCTTGCCCGCCTCGAACGGGCGCTTGGCCAGTTCATGCTTGACCTGCACACGACGGAACATGGCTATACCGAGGTTTCATCGCCCCTAATGGTCCGCGACGACGCCATGTATGGCACCGGCCAGCTGCCGAAGTTCGCAGAGGATCTGTTCAAGACGACGGACGGCCGCTGGTTGATCCCGACGGCAGAAGTGACACTGACCAACCTCGTTGCCGGCGAAATCCTCGAC
>JAIXSF010000232.1 GCA_027484835.1 Rhizobiaceae bacterium
AAAAAAAGGCCCCTTGAGGAGCCTGTCATCTAGCGCATGGGTGGCTACCGCCGGATGGTTACACCATCCTGCCCATGCGCCGTCCCACCACGATAAGTACAACCGAGTTTTTCATGACGCGAAGTGTTAGCCAGAAAGCCCCCGAGCGTCAACGCATCTTTCGCAAAATTCTGCCGGCCCTCGCGAAAGTTTGTTGCGCGGGGCCCTCCAAAATCTCACCAAGGACATAACGAACTACACGAAGTTTTAAGCGCTCCCTCCTAAGCTTGCGCAAGCAGGGAGAGTGCGCTTGTTGAATGATGATCTTCACAAGTCCGGCGACGCCGGAGATCAAGACCGCCGCGATGGAATGCGGCCTGGCAATCGGATGCTGGGGCGCGTCGTCGCCTGTAACGGCTCGCGTGCGACGATTGCAGCTGTCGCCGAAGACGGCGGCACGGACCTTACCGAACTCTGGTCGGTCGGACGTCTGATCTCGATCAGCGTCGGCAAGAACCGTGTGGTGGCGCTCGCCTATTCCATGCAGACGGAAGGCAAGGACTGGGGCGAAGGCGCCGACAACCAGTTCCTGATCGAGGTGGAACTTCTCGGCGAAGTCTATGTCCAGTCGGACGGCAAGGAAGTTTTCTCCACCGGTATCTCGCGTTATCCCTATCTCGGCGCCATCGCGCATCGCATCCGCGCAGCCGACCTTCTGCGCATCTATGACAGCCGCCTTGGAGACACAGCCGTCATCGGCAAGCTGACCCAGGACGAGACGATCGACGCAACGATCCACATCCCTTCGATGCTGTCGAAACACTTCGCGGTCGTCGGCTCGACCGGCGTCGGCAAGTCGACGGCCGTCTCGCTTCTTTTGCGCAAGGCGATTGAGAGCGACCCGAAGCTGCGCATCCTGATCCTCGACCCGCACAACGAATTCGCGGCCGCCTTTCCGGATCTGGCCGTCGTCATCGACACCGACACGCTCGATCTGCCCTTCTGGCTGATGCGCCTCGAGGAATTCGCCGAGGTCCTCTTCCGGGGACGCCCGCCGGTGCCGGAAGAACTGGACATCCTTCGTGATCTGATGCCGGAAGCAAAGCGCGCCTTCCGCGGCAATGAGAGCGCCCTGATGCGCCGCATGGCCGACAAGAGCTCGATGACGGCGGACACCCCCGTTCCCTATCGTATCGCCGACCTCATGGCCCTTATCGACGAGCGCATAGGCCGCCTCGAAGGGCGCTCGGAAAAGCCGTTTCTGCGCTCGCTGAAGATGCGCATCATGTCGGCGGTCAACGATCCGCGCTACCATTTCATGTTCTCCAACAACACGATCAGCGATACGATCATGGAGACGATCGCGCATATCTTCCGCATCCCGGGGGACGATTGCCCGATCTCGACCTTCCAGCTGGCCGGCATTCCCTCGGAAGTCGTCAACTCCGTCGCCTCTGTCCTCTGCCGCATGGCCTTCGAACTGGCGCTCTGGTCGAATGGCGCGATCCATATGCTGGTCGTCTGCGAAGAGGCACACCGCTATGTGCCCGCCGACCCGACGCTTGGCTTCATCCCGACGCGCCAGGCGATCGCCCGCATCGCCAAGGAAGGTCGAAAATACGGTGTCTCGCTGGGCATCATTACCCAGCGTCCAGGCGAGCTCGACCAGACCATCCTGTCGCAGTGCTCGACACTGTTTGCCATGCGCCTCGCCAACGACCGCGACCAGGAAATCATCCGCTCGGCAATCCCCGACAGTTCGATCTCGACGACAAGCTTCATCTCCTCGATCGGCAATGGCGAAGCAATTGCCTTCGGTGAGGCAATTGCAGTTCCGATGCGAATGCGCTTCAGCCGCGTGGCAGAATCGGCACTGCCCAAGGCAAACGGGATCACTGCCAAACAGACCGACGAAACGCCGGATACGGTTGACCTGCGCAGCATCGTTGGTCGGATGCGCGCCATCGCAGGTCCGGATATCTCAGCCTTCCAGCAGAGCTTCGAGAGCAGTTTCAGCGCCGGCCTTCCTTCGTCACCCGATGGAATCTATGACGACGAGGAACTGGACGACGACGACCGGTACGACGACTTCCGTCCATCACCCACGCTGCGTCCGATGATGGCACCGTCAGCGTCTGAGCCATCCTACCAGCCGGCCCCGCGGCCCGCTTACGAAGCACCTGTCCGGCGACAGACGCTCCCGGCATCGGAAACGCCAACGATCGAGCCCTACCGTCCGGATATGCTGCCGCGCGCAGGGCTGGACGACGTCCCGCGGGCACGCCCGGAAGCGCCGCCCGCCTACGCCGCTGATCCGCCGGCTCCGAGTTTCGGTTCCCAGCCGGTTCGCCGCGAAGGTGGCTCATCGCTGCGGGAAAGCATCCTGAAGAAGCCGCTGTCGAGCCTCTACAAGCGCGATTGATGAAATCTCAGTCGATCCGGTAGACAGCCGGATCGATGCGCTGCCAGCTCTCATCCATCTGATTGCGGAACCAGGTCATCTGCCGCTTGGCATATTGACGTGTTGCCGCCGACGCCCGCTCGATTGCCTCGGCCCGGTCGACGCGCCCGGCCAGCATATCGGCAATCTGCGTCACGCCGATCGCTTTCATGGCCGGCATATCGGGTGCGAGATCGAGAGCGAGCAATGCCTCGACCTCCTCCACGGCGCCCTCGTCCATCATCATCGCGAAACGTCGGTTGATTCGATCATGCAGGACCTGCCGCTCGGGGAGGACGACGAGCTTCAGCGAGCGCGAGGGATCTATGATCACAGGACCGCTCGCCTTCTGAAATTCGAGAATGGAGCGCCCCGTCGTGAGGAACACTTCAAGCGCCCGGACAATCCTTTGACCGTCGCTCGGATTGAGCCGCGACGCTGCTGCAGCATCGAGACCGGAAAGCTCGGCATGCAGAACTTCGGCACCCTGCGCCTCCTGCCTCGCTCTCAGCTTCTGGCGCAAAGCGTCCGGAATGGCGGGCATGTCCGACAATCCGCCCGTCACTGCCTTGAAATAGAGCCCCGTTCCGCCAACCACCACCGGCAGTCGCCCCTCGGATTTCATGCGCGCGATGAGCAGGTCCATCTCCCGCAGCCAGTCGCCCGTGGAATAACTTCGACCTGCTGGCACATGGCCGTAAAGCGCATGCTCGATGCCGCCCATATCGGCATCGCCCGGCCGGGCAGTCACGACCCTCAGCGTATCATAGACCTGCATGCTGTCGGCATTGATCACGACGCCGTCGTACCGTTGTGCAAACGCGAGCGCGAGCGCGGACTTGCCGCTGGCGGTCGGCCCGGTTATCAGGATCGCGTCATTGTTCTTGCTAGGATCGTCCATCATGGCCTTGGTTGCCACGCTTGTCGCCAATCCGTCAAATCCTGTTCTGACACCCGAGCTCGCGGGCAAGGCTGCAGATGCTGTCGCCTCATCGCGCGTCTATTGGCTGGCCGACGGAATTGCCTGCGATATCCCGCTGCTGGATGGCACCGACGCACTGGATGCAGAGCGGAAAATGCGGGACGCGCTCGCCGGCCATCCGGTGGACGTCGCGGTGCAGAACGCCGATACCCGACGCAAGTCCTTTCTGATTGCAGACATGGATTCGACCATGATCGGACAGGAATGCATCGATGAACTGGCAGCCGAGGTTGGTCTGAAGGACAAGGTCTCCGAAATCACGGCACGGGCGATGAATGGCGAGATTGCCTTCGAGCCGGCTCTGCGCGAGCGTGTCGCTCTTCTCAAAGGCCTGCCAATCACAGTCGTCGACGAAGTTATCGAAAAGCGCATCACACTCACGCCAGGCGGTCGAGAACTGATCGCGACGATGAAGGCAAAAGGTGGATATGCGGCTCTCGTTTCGGGAGGCTTCACGGTGTTTACCGGACCGATTGCCGCCATGCTCGGTTTCGATGAGAACCGGGCTAACATCCTGATTGCGGAGAATGGAGTGCTGACTGGCGAAGTGGCGGAGCCTATCCTCGGCAAGCAGGCGAAAGTCGATTCGCTCATCGACATCACGAACCGGCTTGGCATCACCCCTGAGGACACGATTGCGGTCGGCGATGGTGCAAATGATCTTGGCATGCTCGGCATTGCCGGTTCGGGCGTCGCCCTGCACGCCAAGCCGGCCGTCGCCGCCGAGGCAAAGATCCGCATCGACCATGGCGACCTGACAGCCCTCCTCTATCTCCAGGGATACCGCAAGACCGATTTCGTCACCCCGTAATGACGGAGCCCGTGATCATCACCCGGACAGAACGCCTGGTTCTGCGCAACTGGCTCGAGGAAGACCGCAATCTCTTTCGCGAGATCAACCGTGACCAGAAGGTCATGGAGTTCTTTCCGTTTCGACGCAGCCACGCCGAATGCGACATCCTCTTCGACCGAAACCGGACGATGATTGCCGAAACCGGGCTTGGCTTCTATGCCCTTGCCGATCGCGGCACCAATGAAGCCATGGGCTTTTGCGGTCTGGCGCCGGTCGATCTTCCGGGCGTTTTGTCGGATGGATCAATTGAAATCGGCTGGCGCCTTGCCACGCGCTTCTGGGGCAAGGGCTATGTTACCGAAGCGGCCCGGCAGTTGATCACCCATGCTCGAGAAACCCTGGAGCAGAGCGAAATCTACGCGTTTGCGGTCCACGACAACCATCGCTCGATCGCGGTCATGCAGCGCCTGGGCATGGTCCATCTCGATGGCAGGGATTTCGATCATCCTAAGGTCCCTGACACCCATCCGCAGCTAAAACGCCACGTTTTGTACCATATTTCCCTGTGATAACGGCCAACAGAGACAAGTGAATATGTCTAATTTACGCCGGCTTAAAATATAGCTGGTAGTAAGTTCGGCATGAAAATAGCTCTCCTGGCGCGTATGACAACTAGAATGGCAGTCATGTTCGACCGCTTCTTGCGCCTTGGAGAAGGTGACCAGACAGCGGAAGAGGCGGCGCGTATCCGCGCCGTGCGCCTGTCCGTTGTCGGCGCCAGCACCCCTTGGATGATGGCAGCAAACGTCTGCAACGCGATCCTGGCCATCTTTGTTTTTCAGGGAAGTCCGGCGGCAACGGCCGTCACGATCATCTGCATCCTTATTCTCGCACTCGCCAGCTACACGAGTTATGCCTGGTGGCGCCAACACAGCCGCGGCCCGCGGGATCGCGCCAGTCTGCGCGGCACGGTCCGCGCCGTCGTCTATGCAGTGCTGCTCAGCGGCCTCTGGGCGGCCTTGGACGTCGTCTCCTATTATACCGCTGATGAAACCCAGCGTATGGTGCTGATCGCGCTGACGGTGGGTATGGCCGGCGGTGGCGGTTTT
Organism: Rhizobiaceae bacterium; assembly: GCA_027484835.1. Classification (GTDB taxonomy): domain Bacteria; phylum Pseudomonadota; class Alphaproteobacteria; order Rhizobiales; family Rhizobiaceae; genus Allorhizobium. The sequence continues at coordinate 5,304 of JAIXSF010000232.1, forward strand.
GCCCTTGCCACCATCCCCCCCGCCTCGATCGTCTTTTGCAGTACGGTTGCAGTGGGAGCTGCGATTGCCCTGTCCCGCGATCCTTCGGTCGTCGGCGCCTACCTTTTCTCGCTCTATCTCATCTTTGCGGCGATCATCATCAGGTCGTCACTGGCCGTATGCCGAAGCCTGACCGAGCGTGTCCGTGCCAAGCTCGCGGCGGATGAGCAGCGAGACGTCATCAACCTGCTTTTGAACGACTTCGAGGAAAACGCCGCCGACTGGCTCTGGGGCGTCGACCGTGACCTTACGCTGGTACGTGCATCCAGCCGCTTCTACGACCAGATGCAAATCCCGGAGAACATGGTGCTTGGCAAGCCGATCACCACCATCATGCCGTTCTCGTCCGTCGGCCTTGACGGAGGCGATACCCGCGAAAACTTCATCAAGTGTCTCGAGGCGCGGCAGTCTTTCCGCGACGAAGACATCTGCGTCGAGTTGTCGGGCGAGCTTGCGATCTGGTCGCTGACCGCAAAGGCCATATATGACGAGGACGGGCAATTCTGTGGCTATCGCGGCGTCGGCCGTGACGTCACCGCGAGCCGCGAGAGCCGCCTGCGCATCGAACATATGGCCCGCCACGATCCTCTGACGGAGGTCGGCAACCGACTGATGCTGGCAGAGGATTTCGCCCGGGCAGTCTCACGCCTGGAGCGCTTCGGCGACGCTTTCTCCGTGCTCGTACTCGACCTCGATCGCTTCAAGCAGATCAACGACAATCTTGGACACGCCGGCGGCGACGAATTGCTCCGGACTGTCGCTGGCATCCTGACGCAGCTCTGCGGCGAGACGGACAGCTTGGCTCGTGTCGGTGGCGATGAATTTGCAATCATCCATCAATCGAGCGACGATCCGCAAAGTGCAGCCGTTCTTGCCGCACGCATCATCGACAAGCTGCAGAAACCGATCAACCTGCGGTCCGGTTCGGCCCATATCGGCGTCAGCATCGGGATTGCCTGCGCACCGATCGACGGAAGCGAGCCTGACCAGCTGAGGCGCAACGCAGACCTTGCGCTTTACCGGGCCAAGACCGATGGCCGCAACCGCTACCGCTTCTTCGACAGCTCACTGGACGCAGCTGCCCGTCGACGGAACCTGATCGAACAGGAACTGGCGATCGCGATTGCGAAAGAAAGCCTCAGCATCAATTACCAGCCACTCGTCGATGCTCAGAGCCGGCGCGTGGTCTGCGCCGAAGCGCTGCTGCGCTGGAACCATCCGACCCTCGGTCCCATCAGCCCCGCCGAGTTCATCCCGATCGCCGAGGAGTCCGGCCAGATCGGTGCAGTTGGCAGCTGGGTTCTGCGCAAGGCCTGCGCTGATGCGGTGCATTGGCCAGACGATATCCGGATTGCGGTGAACCTCTCGTCGCGCCAGTTCCTGAGCCCGGGTCTGTTGCCTCTCGTGGAAACCGCACTCAAGCAGAACGCCCTGCCCGCTCACCGGCTGGAGCTGGAAGTAACAGAAAGCCTGCTGATGGAAACCAATATCGGCGTCGAGGAGACGCTGGTGTCGTTGACCAGGCTCGGCCTCCGCGTCGCCCTTGACGATTTCGGCACGGGCTTCTCTTCGCTCAGCTACCTGCGTCGCTATCGCTTCGATAAGCTGAAGATCGACCAGTCCTTCATTTCCGATCTCGAAACCAATTCCGACAGCCGGGCGATCGTCGATTCGGTGATCAAGCTGGCCCGCGACCTGCGCATGAGCGTGGCGGCCGAAGGCGTCGAGACCAAGGGGCAGTTCGAGCTGCTTCGGCAGATGGGTTGCGGCGAGATCCAAGGCTACCTCGCTGGCCGACCGATGCCGATCGACCAGTTCGAGGATTACCTGCGCCAGAACAGCACGTCCGTGCAGCGCCTGTACGCGTAACCGCTATTCCAGCGGCACGGCGACGAGACGCAGGTTGCCGTCCTTGTCGGCGATCATCAGATAACCGCTACGGCGTCCCTCGCCCTTGATGCTGGTCAGCTTTTCGGCCACCTGCTGGGGTGTCTTCATGAATTCCTGAGCGACCTCGACGATCACCTCACCGACCTTCAGGCCCTTGCCTTCCGCCTTCGAGCCCGGAAGCACCCGGGTGATCAGAACGCCCTCGACACCCTCGGCAATCGAGAAGCTGGTGCGTTTCGCGTCGTCAAGCGCCGAAAGCTCGACCCCGATCAGGCCTTCGGTGACAGGAGCCGTCTGCTGGGCCTCGTCCGACGGCGCGGCCGGATTGTCCTGACCCTCAGCGTCCGGCGAAGGGGCTTCCTCGGGTTGCTCCGTCGGAGCCTGACCGTCCTCGCCTTCGGGCGCCGTGCCTTCCTCGCCCGGCTCGACGACGGTATCCGGATCTGTTTCGTTGCTGGCCACCTCGTCGTCCTCAAGACGACCGAGCGTGACCTTTACTGTCTGCTCCTTGCCGTCGCGAAGGATCACAACGTCGAGCGGTTCGCCGATCGGGCTTTCCGCCACGATGCGGGTCAGGTCGCGCGTCTCGACAATGGGGCGGCCATTGAAGCTGGTGACGATATCGCCGACCGTGATCGGCCCATTGGCAACAGGACCGCCTTCAACAATGCCGCTGATCAGTGCGCCACGGGCGCGGCCGATCCTCATGCTTTCCGCCACTTCGTCGGAGACCGGCTGGATGCGCACGCCGAGCCAGCCTCGGCGGGTCTCGCCGAACTCGATCAGCTGCTTCACGATGTTTTCGGCAAGCTCGGTTGGGACGGCAAAGCCGATGCCGATCGAGCCGCCGCTCGGCGAGATGATCGCCGTGTTGATACCGATGACCTCGCCGCTCATGTTGAACAGCGGTCCGCCGGAATTGCCCTTGTTGATCGCGGCATCCGTCTGGATGAAATTGTCGTAAGGGCCGGCATTGATGTTGCGGCCGCTCGCCGAAATGATCCCGACTGTGACCGAACCGCCGAGGCCAAAGGGGTTGCCGATCGCCATGACCCAATCGCCGATTCGCATTTTCTTCGAATCGCCGAACTTGACCGACGTCAGCGGTTGAGGCGGTTCGACCTTCAGGACCGACAGGTCGGTCTTCGTATCGGTCCCGATCAGCTTGGCTTTCAGCTTCGAGCCATCGGAGAAGATGACCTCGATATCGTCGGCGTTCTCGATCACGTGATTGTTGGTGACGATGAAGCCCGTGGGGTCGATGACGAAGCCGGAACCGAGCGAATTGACCTTGTTATTGGTCTCGCCACCTTCGCGATTCTTGTAGAAATCCTCGAAAAGCTCCTGAAAGGGAGAACCTTCCGGCACCTGGGGCAAAGGCCCCTCGCCCTCTTCGGCGACACTCTGGGAGGTGGAGATGTTGACCACGGCGCCAAGCAGGCCGCTGGCCAGATCGGCAACAGAATCAGGTCCCTGCGCATGGACGGGACTTGCCGTTCCCACCTGCCCGACGGCCAGCGCCGTCCCCAGAAGAAGAGCCGGCAGGATCACTCGCGATGTGCGGGCAGGTTTCATCATCGGCTTCCTCACTGATTGTCTGGCGTCGGAAAGAACATAAGGCGGAATGAGCGAAGGGAAAATCACAATTCCCGGAATAGCTCTAACCGCGACTTGCGACCAGATCTTGTCAGCCGCGAATCCACCATACGAGGATGACGCCCGTGGTGATCGCGGTCAGACCGACAAGCCGGAGCTGGTCTTCAGGAATCTGCGGGAGAAGCCGCGCCATCCGCACAAGAAAACGAGGGGCCAGCGCATAGGCCAGCCCCTCGATGATCAGAAAGATGGCGATGCCTGCGAACAGGTCATCCATCGGTTCAGTTGCCGACAGCCGCCGGCGGCGTCACCGGTGCGGGTACAGGCGCAGGTGCCGCCTGTCCGGCTCCACCGGTTCCCACCCCGCTGTTGAAGAAGCGGAAGAAGTCGCTGTCAGGCGACAGCACCATCGTCGTGCCCTGGTTGCTCATCGAGGCAACATAGGCGCGCATCGAACGGTAGAACTCGAAGAAGCTCGGATCCCGCTGGAAGGCGTCGGCGAAGATGCTGTTACGCTGGGCATCACCTTCACCGCGCAGAATTTCCGAATCGCGCTGCGCCTCGGCCTGAAGTTCGACGACCTGACGGTCGGCGATCGCCCGGCGACGCTGGCTTTCTTCGTTACCGCGGGCGCGGATGAGTTCGGCTTCGGCAAGACGCTCGGCCTTCATGCGCTGGAAGGTCTGCTGCGAGACTTCCTGCGTCAGGTCGGTACGCCGGATGCGAACGTCGGTGACCTGCAGGCCGAGGCTCTCGGCCGCTGCCTGGAGATCGTTGCGGACGTCGGACATCATCGAGCCACGCTCTTCCGAAAGCGCCGCATCGAAGTTGCGCAGACCATAGACGCGGCGGAGCGCTGCATCGAGACGGGTGCGCAGACGCGATTCCGCTGCTTCGCGGTCAGCCGAGACCGTCTCGCGGAAGCGGCGGGCATCGGTGATGCGATAGACGGCAAAGGCGTCGACTTCATAGAAGGCACCGCCGCGAACCTGAACACGAATGTTCGGCAGGTCGAAGCGCAGCGCGCGGTCTTCGACATACTGGACCCGGTCGGCATCCATGAAGGCAAAGGGCAGCTTGAAGTAGATGCCCGGTTCGGCCTTCACATCCTGGATCTGACCGAAGCGCAGAACGATCGCCTGTTCGCGTTCGTTGACCACGAAGATCGACGAATAGACGAAGAAGAGCGCGACGCCGATGGCGACGAGGAAATAGGGAAGACGGTTCTGCATATCAGTTGCCTCCCGTCGTCGACTGGCCTGCAGCGGGCTGATTGCCCGGCTGGCGCGTGATTTCGTTGAGCGGCAGATACGGCACCACGCCCTGCTTCTCGTCGATGATCACCTTGTTGGAATTACGCAGGACATTCTCCATGGTTTCCAGATAGATACGCTGACGCGTCACATCGGGTGCCTTGACGTATTCGTCGTAGATCGAAATGAAGCGCTGCGCCTCACCTTCCGCTTCCTTGACGACCTGATCCTTGTAGGCAGCTGCCTCTTCGCGGATCTGGGCGGCCTGGCCTCGAGCCTGACCGAGACGCTGGTTGGCGTACTGGTTGGCTTCTTCGACGAAGCGGTCTTCGTCCTGCTGGGCGCGCTGCACTTCTTCGAAAGCTTCCGCAACTTCACGCGGCGGAGCAGCATCCTCGATCGGAACAGCATTGATCGCGATGCCGGCACCGTAGGTGTCCATGGTGCCCTGGATGATATCGCGGACCTGGGTCGAGATCTCTTCGCGATTGTCACGGAAGACGTCCTGGGCCGGACGACGACCGACCACTTCACGCATCGCACTTTCGGCGACCTGCTGCAGGGTCTGGGTCGGATCTTCGAGGTTGAAGAGGTAGGACTGAGGGTCGGAAACGGTGTAGAGCACCGAGAACTGGACGCTGACGATGTTCTGATCGCCACTGAGCATCAGGCCAGCACCCGGATTGTTCGAGGTCGGACGGCTGCCGATGTTCTGCTGCTGCTCCGTGACCTTGACGATCTCGACCGATTCCACCGGCCAGAGATGGAAATGCAGGCCGGGCATGGCCACTTCTTCCAGCGGCTTGCCGAAGCGCAGTTCGACGCCGCGCTCGTCCGGCTGGACGGTGTAGACGGCCTGCATCAGCCAGAAGGCGACGAGCACGATACCGATGATGACGAACGCGCCACCGTTGAAACCGCCGGGAACGACGTTCTTCAGGCGATCCTGTCCACGGCGGATCAGATCTTCAAGGTCCGGGGGCTGATTGCCGCCACCACCGCCGCCATTGCCGCGCGGCCGGTTCGGCCCCTGCCCCCAGGGGCCCTGATTGTTACCGCCGCCGCCGCCGCCGCCCCATGGACCGCCGCCGCCGCCGTTTTGATTGCTCCAGGGCATCAATACCTCTTTGCTGTA
>JAIXSF010000409.1 GCA_027484835.1 Rhizobiaceae bacterium
AAAACCGGCCTTTCCTTTACGCTTCTACGCTTGCCTGCCAGTACATCCGTGGTCAGGGACGGAAACGTGCCATTCGATGTCTCGGATGTTGGCCCACCTTCGTGAACCGCATCCCGGATTTTTATGATCGCTCTGGATGCTTAACAAGCGGTTAAGCGTTTCGAAGTTCCTGAAACAGGATCTCCGCAAACGCTTCATCGTCTGGTAGTCCAGAAATGGGGATGTTCCTCTCGGCTTTCAAGGGCTCTCTCAACTTGAAAAGCCGCGCCGGGTGCGGATAGACTTCTCTCATGAGCCTCGAATCCGTCCGCCAGTTTTTCCGGGAGCACGCTCCCGACATCTCCGTCATCGTCACCGAAGCGAGTTCCGCGACCGTTCCGCTTGCGGCCGAGGCCCATGGCGTCGAGCCGGACCAGATTGCCAAGACTATCTGTCTCCGGATTGGCGAAGATGTGGTGCTGGTTGTTACGGCGGGCACGAAGCGACTGGACAATCGCAAGTTCAAGGACCGCTTCGGGGTCAAGCCGCGCATGCTCGATGCGGATGCCGTGGTCGAAGCGACCAGTCACCCGGTTGGCGGTGTCTGCCCCTTCGGTCTGCCTTCGCCGCTCAAGGTCTATTGCGATCTGTCGCTGAAGGCCTTCGACGAGGTGGTGCCGGCGGGTGGCGCAACGAATGCGGCCGTCCGGATCGCGCCGGAGCGCATGCTGTCGCTCGTTAACGGCGAATGGGCCGATCTCTGCCAATAAACTCACGGCGCATTCAAGGCTTGTTTACGGGGCTTTAACCACCCCTTAAATCGCCGCATTTACTGTGCAATTGCGCGATCATCCGGCCCATGACGACATGATCGACCGAGATTTCTTGAAGCAATTTCCGTGCGCACCCGCAGTGGGTGCCGCACAACGAGCATCTGGAGCAAGATCACCGCAATGGTGAGCCGAGGCAAATCCCGCGACCGCATTGAGCCGAGCTTCGACGACGAGCGCGAGGACGAGGATTTCCGGCTCGATGCAGATGATCGCGTCGTTGGCGGACGTCAGGTTCGTTCCGGGGCGAAAAAATCCAAATCCAACGCCAAACGCGGCAAATCCGGCAGCCAGAAAAGCCGCAAGGTCAAAAGTGACAGCGGCGGCTTCGGCCTCGGACGGCTGATCTACTGGGGTTTCGTGCTGTCGATCTGGTGTGGCATCGGTCTGGTCGGCCTTGTCGCCTATTACGGCTCCCAGATGCCGAGTGCCAGCAGCTGGTCGATCCCTGAACGCCCGCCGAACATGAAGATCGTGTCCGTCGAAGGCACCGTGATCGCCAATCGTGGCGCGACCGGCGGCGAGGCTTTGCCCCTCGAGGAGATGTCGCCCTTCATCCCGCAGGCAGTCATGGCGATCGAGGACCGACGCTTCTATTCGCATTTCGGCGTCGACCCGCTCGGTCTGGCGCGTGCGATCGTGACCAATGTGACAAGCGGTCGGGCCGTTCAGGGTGGCTCGACGCTGACGCAGCAGCTTGCCAAGAACCTCTTCCTGTCGCCGGAGCGGACGGTCGAGCGCAAGGTGCAGGAAGTGCTGCTCGCCTTCTGGCTTGAGCAGAAATACACCAAGGACCAGATCCTTGCGATGTATCTGAACCGGGTATTCTTCGGGTCGAATGCCTATGGTGTCGAGGCGGCCGCAAGGCGCTACTTCAACAAATCGGCGCGCGATGTGAACCTCGGCGAGGCCGCGCTTCTCGCAGGGCTTCTGAAGGCGCCGTCGCGGCTGTCGCCAGCGCGTGATCCCGAGGCGGCCGAGGCGCGTGCGCAGGTCGTCCTGCAGGCGATGCTCGAAGAGGGCTATATCACCGACGACGAAATCAAGTCCGCGATGACGCAGCCGCCGACCAAGGCGAAGCGCTATTGGAGCGGCGCCGGACAATATGTCGCCGACCTCGTGCGCGATGAAGTGACCATGCTGATCGGCCAGGTGACCGAGGACATCGTCGTCGAGACGACCATCGACATGACGCTGGAGAAAAAGGCGGAGGCCGCGCTGACGGAGTCGCTTGCGGCCGAGGGCGAGAAGGTCAACGCCTCGCAGGCAGCCCTCGTTTCGATCGACGGGACGGGCGCAATCCGCGCGCTGGTCGGCGGGCGCGACTATGCCGAGAGCCAGTTCAACCGGGCCGTGAAGGCCAAGCGCCAGCCGGGTTCGGCCTTCAAGCCTTTCGTTTATGCGGCTGCCGTGGAAAACGGGCTGCGCCCCTCCTCGGTGCGCAATGATGCGCCCATCCGAATCGGCTCCTGGACGCCCGAGAACTACGACCAGAAGTATCGCGGACCGGTCAGCGCCACGCAGGCGCTCTCGGAATCGCTGAACACGATCGCCGCCCAGCTGGTCATGGAAGTCGGCCCTGATCAGGTGATCAAGGTCGCACATCGGATGGGGATCGAATCGGAGCTGCAGAACAATGCCTCGATCGCGCTCGGCACCTCGGAGGTCTCGCTGCTGGAGCTGACGGCGGCTTACGCGCCCTTCATGAACGGTGGCTACAAGGCGACCCCGCATATCGTGCGGCGGATCTCGAAGGCGGATGGGGCGCTGCTTTACGAGAACAATTATCTCGAGCCGCCGAAGGTGCTGAACGACGGCGTCGTATCTGCGATGAACGTGATGATGCGCAGCGTCATCGACCACGGAACGGGCAAGAAGGCACAGCTTGCGGGCTGGGAGGCCGCCGGCAAGACAGGGACGACGCAGTCGTTCCGCGACGCGCTCTTTGTCGGGTACACAAGCAACCTGACGACCGGCATCTGGTTCGGCAATGACGATGGCCAGTCGATGAAGAAGGTGACTGGCGGCGGACTGCCGGCGAAGGCCTGGCACGACTTCATGACGGCGGCGCATCAGGGTCTTGCCCCTGCCCCGCTGCCAGGGGGCGACTTCATCGAGCCGGTCCCCGCAGAGGAGCCCGCAACCATCGGGACGATCATCTCCGACGTGCTTCAGGGCGGTGGTGAAGAGCGCTATACCGGCGACCCGGTCTATGCCGAGGATTATCCTGCAGAACCCGTGCCTTCCGGGGATGTGACGGGATCGGCCGGTCCGGTTCCGCCGGGTGATGTCGGTGGCGGACAGGGTGCGCGACGCACCACGCTGCTCGACCTCATTCTCGGGCAATAGCTTGCGGATGACGCTTAGATATCGCCGTCGGCCTGACGCAAGGCCGGCTCTCTACGCTACTGCGTCGACAAAGGGCCGACCGACGCCTTAGAGCACATCACCGTGCGGCGCCAATCTGTTCTTTTTTACCGGTTTTCGGCGGAATTCCAGCCTTGCAGTCAGAAATTCCGCTTCTTATATACGCGACATAACCGCAGCGGCGCTGCAGTGTATCCCAGACCATCCACGTCGAGGGGCTGTCAGGAATGCCTGATTGGGGTTCCGACGGCCTGCTTCAAGGAGAGAATGACATGGCAAAAGTAATCGGTATCGACCTTGGAACGACCAACTCCTGCGTCGCCGTCATGGACGGCAAGGATGCAAAGGTCATCGAGAATTCCGAAGGCGCACGCACCACGCCCTCCATGGTGGCCTTTTCTGACGATGGCGAACGCCTCGTCGGCCAGCCGGCCAAGCGCCAGGCCGTCACCAACCCGACCAATACCCTCTTCGCCGTCAAGCGCCTGATCGGCCGCCGCTACGAAGATCCGACGGTTGAAAAGGACAAGGGCCTCGTGCCGTTTCAGATCGTCAAGGGCGACAATGGCGACGCCTGGGTCGAAGCCCAGAACAAGGGTTACTCCCCGTCGCAGATCTCGGCCATGATCCTTCAGAAGATGAAGGAAACCGCTGAATCCTATCTTGGCGAAAAGGTCGAGAAGGCCGTCATCACCGTTCCGGCCTACTTCAACGACGCACAGCGTCAGGCTACCAAGGATGCCGGCCGCATCGCTGGTCTCGAAGTTCTGCGCATCATCAACGAGCCGACGGCTGCCGCACTCGCCTATGGCCTCGACAAGAAGGACGGCAAGACCATCGCCGTTTACGACCTTGGCGGTGGTACCTTCGATATCTCG
>JAIXSF010000116.1 GCA_027484835.1 Rhizobiaceae bacterium
AGCGCTCGTGACGGCCGTGATGACGGTCATTACCTACTGGCGCCACAAGCAGAACATCGAGCGTTTGATCGCGGGAACCGAGAGCAAGATCGGCAAAAAGGGCTAGAGGAGAGCCATGGGTCCAGGCAGCGCAAGACGTAAGGGGATTGCGCTGACGGACCGCCAGAGGATCGCCTGGCTGAGGCTCATCCGCAGCGACAATGTGGGGCCTGCCACCTTCAGGGACCTGATCAATCACTTCGGCTCGGCGGAAGCAGCACTCGACGCCCTTCCCGAACTTTCCCGACGCGGTGGCTCCACCCGCAGCATCCGGATCGCAAGCGTCGCGGATGCAGAACGCGAAATCGACACCGCCCTGCGGCATGGCGCCCGGTTCGTCGGGATCGGTGAACCAGACTATCCCCCGGCCCTGCGGCAAATCGATGCTGCCCCTCCCCTTCTCGCCGTGATGGGAGACCTCAGCGTGGCAAGCCTGCCGGCCGTCGGCATCGTCGGATCGCGCAATGCTTCGATCAGCGGGGCAAAGTTCGCAGCACTGATGGCCAGGGACATCGGGCGTGCCGGCTATTCGATCGTGTCGGGCCTTGCCCGGGGTATCGATGCCGCCGCCCACCGGGCCAGCCTCGAGACCGGCACTGTTGCTGCGATGGCGGGTGGGCTCGACCAGCCCTATCCGCCGGAGAACATCGACCTGCTCGACCAGATCCGCGCCGGCCACGGACTTGCCATATCGGAAATGCCCTTTGGCTGGGAGCCGCGGGCGCGGGACTTTCCGCGGCGCAACCGGCTGATTGCAGGCGTTGCGCTCGGTGTCGTCGTCATCGAGGCGGCGGCGCGATCGGGATCGCTGATCACGGCCCGGCTTGCCGGCGAATTCGGGCGGCTGGTTTTTGCCGTGCCGGGTTCGCCGCTCGATCCGCGCTGCGAGGGGACCAATGCCCTGCTGAAGGATGGAGCGACTGTAACAACGGGTGTGCAGGATGTGCTGCAGGCGCTGGCGCCGATTTCGGAGCTCGACCTCTTTTCCAACAACGAGGCGGATGAGCCGGAGCGCGACGACCCCAGCGGACAGCCTCTGGCGCCACCGCCAAATGATGACGAACGTCTTGTGATCATTCAGGCGCTGGGGCCGACACCGGTCGAGGTCGATGATATCATCCGCCATACCGGCCTTGCCGCGTCCTCCGTCTACCTTGTGCTTCTGGAACTCGACATTGCGGGCCGGCTAGAGCGGCATGCGGGGGGATTTGTTTCGCTGACCATGGTGGATTGACAGCGACCGGCGCCCCGACTGGACGTCGCCCGCCTCCACATAGGCCATCTCGATCAGGTAGCAGAGCATGTCAGCGCCTTCGTTTTCGGCAACCATCCGCAACTCGGCCAGCATCTGGCGGATGTAGGCGATGTTCTCCATCGTGCGGTTTCCGCGGCCATTCGGCTGGACTGTTTCTTGTGCCATCGCTTCGCTCGCGCTGTCGGAGAGCGGTACAACCTTACCTCTCCATTGCCCATGCGAATTACAATAAACCATTTATCTTAGATTGCAATCTACCGAGCATCTTCCTCAGGTTGCAACCACGTGTAGCATCGGAAAATGGTCCAAGCCTCTTGACCGCAGGCGTTTCGCCCTCCATGTCGGAAAATCGTGTTCCGAAGACTGTGGTGCGGTACCGCTGATCGGATGCGTTGAAGGTACATCTGTCCAATGAACGTCGTAGTCGTAGAATCCCCGGCCAAAGCCAAGACGATCAATAAGTATCTGGGCTCCGGATACAAGGTGCTCGCGTCGTTTGGCCATGTGCGCGATCTGCCGGCCAAGGATGGCTCCGTTCTCCCGGACCAGGATTTCGAGATGTTCTGGGAGGTCGATACCGCCTCGCAGAAGCGGATGAAGGATATCGCCGATGCGGTGAAGTCCTCCGATGGTCTCTTCCTCGCGACCGACCCGGATCGCGAAGGTGAAGCGATTTCCTGGCATGTTCTCGACCTCCTGAAGAAGAAGCGCGTGATCGGCGACAAGCCGGTCAAGCGCGTCGTCTTCAATGCCATCACCAAGAAGGCCGTGCTCGATGCCATGGCCAATCCGCGCGACATCGACACGCCGCTGGTCGATGCCTATCTCGCCCGCCGCGCGCTCGACTATCTCGTCGGCTTCAATCTTTCGCCGGTTCTCTGGCGCAAGCTGCCGGGCGCCCGCTCGGCTGGCCGCGTGCAGTCGGTTGCGCTGCGTCTCGTCTGCGACCGCGAGACCGAGATCGAGCGCTTTGTTGCGGAAGAATACTGGAACATCTCGGCGCTTCTGAAGACGCCGCGCGGTGACGAGTTCGAGGCGAAGCTCGTTTCGCATCTCGGCAAACGCATCCAGCGCAACTCGGTCACGAACGGTGATCAGGCGGCCGGTATCAAGGCGCTCCTCGAGGGCGCAGCCTTTGCGGTCGACAGCGTCGAGGCAAAGCCGGTCAAGCGCAATCCCGGACCACCCTTCACCACCTCCACGCTGCAGCAGGCCGCCTCGTCGAAGCTCGGCTTCTCCGCGTCGCGCACCATGCAGGTGGCGCAGAAACTCTATGAAGGTATCGACATCGGCGGCGAGACCGTCGGTCTCATTACCTATATGCGTACCGATGGCGTGCAGATGGCACCGGAAGCGATCGATGCTGCCCGGAGCGCCGACGCCGACCAGTTCGGACCGCGTTACGTGCCGGAAAAGCCGCGCTTCTATTCGACCAAGGCGAAGAACGCCCAGGAAGCCCACGAAGCGATCCGCCCAACCGATTTCAACCGCTCGCCCGACAAGCTGCGCCGCTTCCTTGATGCCGACCAGCTGCGGCTCTACGATCTGATCTGGAAGCGCGGTATCGCGAGCCAGATGGCGTCTGCCGAAATCGAGCGCACCACGGTCGAGATTCTCGCCGACAACAAGGGTGAAAAGGCCGGTCTCAGGGCCGTCGGCTCCGTTATCCGCTTCGACGGCTTCATCGCTGCCTATACCGACCAGCGTGAAGAAGGCGAACCGGCGGAAGACGGTGACGACGAGGATGGCCGCCTGCCCGAGATCAATGCCCGCGAGGCATTGGCCAAGAACAAGATCAATGCGAGCCAGCATTTCACCGAGCCGCCGCCGCGCTATTCGGAAGCTTCGCTGATCAAGAAGATGGAAGAGCTCGGCATCGGCCGTCCTTCCACCTATGCCGCGACGCTGAAGACGCTGAGCGACCGTGAATACGTGATCATGGACAAGCGGAAGCTTGTGCCGCATTCCAAGGGACGTCTGGTTACGGCCTTCCTCGAAAACTTCTTCACGAAGTATGTCGAGTACGACTTCACTGCCGACCTCGAGGAAAAGCTCGACAAGATCTCCGCCGGTGAACTGAACTGGAAAGACGTGCTGCGCGACTTCTGGACGGATTTCTTCGCCCAGATCGAGGATACCAAGGAGCTGCGCGTTACCAACGTGCTCGACGCGCTGAACGAGGCGCTGGCTCCCCTGGTCTTCCCGAAGCGCGAGGACGGCTCGGATCCGCGTATCTGTCAGGTTTGCGGCACCGGCAATCTGTCGCTGAAGCTCGGCAAGTACGGCGCTTTCGTCGGCTGCTCGAACTATCCGGAATGCAACTTCACACGTCAGCTCTCCTCCGAAGGCGGCGCGGAAGCGGAAGCCAATGGCAGCAACGAACCGCGGGCTCTGGGCAAGGATCCGGCGACCGAGGAAGAGATCACGCTGCGGTCCGGCCGCTTCGGACCTTATGTCCAGCGCGGCGACGGCAAGGAAGCGAAACGCTCCTCGCTGCCGAAGGGCTGGGCACCTGCCGACATCGATCTCGACAAGGCGTTGTCACTCCTCTCTCTGCCCCGCGATGTCGGTCAGCATCCGGAAACCGGCAAGATGATTTCGGCCGGGCTCGGCCGTTACGGTCCTTTCGTTCTGCATGACGGCACCTATGCCAATCTCGAAGGCATCGAGGACGTGCTCTCCATCGGCATCAACCGTGCTGTGACCGTGCTTGCCGAAAAGAAAAACAATCCGGGCGGCCGCGGTCGCACGGCAGCGGTTGCATTGAAAGAGCTTGGGGACCATCCTGACGGCGGCGCGATCACCGTGCGTGACGGCCGCTTCGGTCCCTACGTCAACTGGGGCAAGGTCAACGCAACTCTACCGAAGGGCAAGGATCCGCAGTCGATAAACCTCGAGGAGGCCCTGCTGCTGATCGCAGAACGGGCCGCCAAGGACGGTGGCGGCAAGACCAAGGCGAAGAAGGCTCCCGCCAAGGCCGCCAAGGCAAAGTCGGAAGACGGCGCAGCTGCCAAGCCGAAGAAGGCCGCCGCGAAGCCGAAGGCAGCCGCTGCCAAGAAGGCTCCGGCCAAGGCCACTGCGAAGGCAAAGACAACAAAGAAGAGTGCGACTTGAGCAAGAGATTCCGCGACCCATCCGAGACACCCGGCTCCGGCAACCGCAAGAGCCGGCGGGCGGAAGGCGCGGCCAAGGCCAGGAGCGACAACCCCACCGCCCTGATCCACGGTGAAGTGCCGCCACGTGAAGTCCTGATGCAGTTCATCACGGACAATCCGGACCGCGCTTCGAAGCGGGAGATCGCCAAGGCCTTCGGGCTCAAGGGCGAACAACGCGTCGAGCTTAAGCAGGCGCTCAAGGATCTGGAAAACGACGGGCTCGTTCAAAAGAGCCGGAAGTCGCTGACGCGGCCGGGCGCCCTGCCCCCGGTCACCGTGCTCGACATCACCACCCGCGACAAGGACGGCGAACTGATCGGCCGGCCGGCGGAATGGCCGGATGACGCGGGCGCGGCACCGGCGGTTCTCGTTCGCCAATCGAGTTCCGATCGTTCCAAGGGCAAGACGCCCGTCGGTGGCCTCGGCGACCGTGTACTGGCCAAGATCTTCACCAACAAGGATCGCTCGGGCCCGGCCTATACGGCGCGCGTGATCAAGATCCTCGACCGACATGTCGGTGCGGTGATGGGTGTGGTGCGGACGATGCCCGACGGTGGCGCCCGCCTGATGCCGATCGAGCGGCGTGGCGAGGAAATGCAGATCGACGCCACCGATATCGGCGAGGCCAAGGATGGCGATCTCGTCGAGGTGGAAGTGGCGCGCGCAAGCCGCTTCGGGCTGACACGAGCCAAGGTGCTCACTGTCGTCGGATCGGTTGCCTCGGAAAAGGCGATCTCGATGATCGCGATCCATGCGCATGGCATCCCGCATATCTTCCCGCAGTCGGTGATTTCGGAAGCTGAGGCGGCCAAGCCCGCCTCCATGTCGCATCGCGAGGACTGGCGCGACCTGCCGCTGATCACCATCGATCCGCATGATGCCAAGGACCATGACGACGCCGTCTATGCCGAACTCGATACCTCGGCCGACAATCCCGATGGCGTGATCGTGACGGTCGCGATTGCCGACGTCTCCTATTACATCCGTCCGAAGTCGGCGCTGGATCGCGAGGCGCTGAAGCGCGGCAATTCCGTCTATTTTCCGGACCGCGTCGTGCCGATGCTGCCCGAGCGGATTTCCAACGATCTCTGCTCCCTGCGCGAAGGTGTCGACCGGCCGGCGCTTGCCGTGCGCATGGTCTTTTCGCATGAAGGCCGCAAGGCGAGCCACACCTTCCACCGCATCATGATGAAGAGTGCTGCCAAGCTCTCCTATCAGCAGGCGCAGGCGGCCATCGACGGCAAGACCGACGAGAAGACCGGCCCGCTTCTGGAGCCGATCCTTAAACCCCTATGGCATGCCTATGCAGTGATGAAGCGCGGGCGCGACCGGCGGCAGCCGCTCGAGCTCGACATGCCCGAGCGCAAGATCATCCTCAAGGAAGACGGCACCGTCGATCGCGTGCATGTGCCTGAACGTCTCGATGCGCACAAGCTGATCGAGGAGATGATGATCCAGGCGAACGTCTCGGCGGCCGAAACCCTGGAAAAGAAGCGTCAGCCGCTGATCTACCGCATCCATGACGCGCCAAGCCTTGCCAAGCAGGAGGTGCTGCGCGAGTTCCTAGGCACGCTCGGCATGTCGCTGGTCAAGGGTGGCAACATGCGGTCCAACTCTTTCAACGGCATTCTCGCCAAGGCTCAGGACACGCCGCACCAGACCATGGTCAACGAAATGGTGCTGCGCAGCCAGAGCCAGGCGATCTACAGCCCCGACAATATCGGCCATTTCGGCCTCAACCTGATGAAGTATGCTCACTTCACCTCACCCATCCGCCGTTACGCCGACCTGATCGTGCATCGGGCGCTGGTGGGGTCTCTCGGCCTCGGTGAAGGAGGCATTACGCCGGACGAGGAGGCGAGCCTCGAGGATATCGCAGCGGAGATCTCGACCTTCGAGCGGCGGGCGATGGCAGCAGAGCGCGACACCATCAACCGGTTGATCGCGCATCATCTGGCGGGACGGATCGGCGACCAGACGCTTTTGCCCCGATGTGGTGGCGTGGTCGGCCACGGCCCAGCCTTGGAAACCCGGCGTCCAGTCGCAGATCAGCGCCCAAGC
>JAIXSF010000325.1 GCA_027484835.1 Rhizobiaceae bacterium
AAACAGCATGGTGATGATGGCGATGGCGCCGAGCAGCAGCAGGTACCAGGACCCGTAGCTCGACAGCGCATTCTGCATCAGGAAGAAGATGATGACGCCCACGATCGGCCCTTCGATGGTGCCAATGCCGCCGATGATGACGATGAACAGCACATAGGCCGTCCAGTCGGTGAGCGAGAAGGCGGCATCGGGTGAGATGCGGGCCTTTTGCAGGTAGATGAGTGCGCCAACGACGCCGGTGATGAAGGCTGTGGAGAGGTAGATCACCAGTTTCAGGCGGCGGGCATCGACCCCGAGCGCACGCGCGGCCGTCTCGTTGTCGCGAACGGCAGCGAGACCCAGGCCCTGTTTGGAGCGCAGCAGGCGGTAGACGAACCAGATCGTCAGGACGAGCACGATCAGTGCCAGCCAGAAGGCGACGGCGTCGGCTGCGGCTGCGGCCCGCATGCCGAACCAGTCTTCGAGCAGGGCTACGCCGAACATGTCACGGGTTGCCTCGCGCGGCAGCGAGGTGCCGGTGCCACCGCCGAGCGCCTTCCACTGGGCGAAGAGCAGTCGGCCCACTTCGGCGATGACCCAGGTGCCGATGGCGAAATATGGGCCGTAGAGGCGGAAGGCGAAGAAGGCTGTGGGTATCGAGACCAGCACGGCGAAGAGGCCGGCGAGTGGTACAGCGAGGATCGGATCAACGCCCAGAAGGATAACGAAGCCGAAGAGGGCATAGGCGCCACAGCCGACGAAAAGCTGCTGGCCGACAGAGATCAAGCCTGCGTATCCAGCGAGCAGGTTCCAGCTCTGGGCGAGCGCCAGCATGGTGAGTATGAAGAACAGATCCTGTACCACACCACGAGAGACGACGAAGGGAGCTGCTGCCAAGAGTAGCACGAAGAGGATGGCTGCGAACGAAAACAGCGAGGATAGGCGCGTGCGCGTCTCCACCCGCCAGGATGGTGAGGGGCGCATGACATTCGACAGGATGTCTCGGTTCGTGGTCATCGTCACCTCAATCGACAGCGCGCGGGAAGAGACCCCGCGGACGGAACAGCAGGACGAGCAGGAATGCGATATGGCCCGAGAGGATCTGCCATTCCGGGTTGATGGCGGCTCCGAGCGTTTGTGCGACACCTAAAATGATGCCGCCGGCAAGCGTGCCCCAGAGTGAGCCGAGGCCGCCGATGATGACGGCTTCGAAGGCGTAGATCAGGCGTGCCGGACCGGCGGTCGGGTCGAAATTGGCGCGGGTGCCGAGATAAAGCGCGGCGATGGTCACGATCACCATGGCAAGGCCGGTTGCGATGGCAAAGATCTGGTTCGGGCGTATGCCCATCAGGCCTGCTGTCACGACATCGTCGGAGGTTGCGCGGAAGGCACGGCCCAGCGCCGTCTTGTAGATCAGCTGGTTGAGGCCGACGATGACCAGGATCGCGGAGCCGAAGGTCAGGAGCGGCATCACGCCGGCATTGATGCCGCCGAGCGAGAGCGACGCCTGTTCCAGCGCGCCAGCAGGAATGCGCTGGCTGTCGGCGGTGAAGGCTTCGAGGAGGCCGTTCTGGATCACGATCGACAGGCCGAAGGTGACGAGCAGCGGCGGCAGGATGTCCTTGCCGAGCGTCCGGTTCAGCAGATGATATTGCAGAAGGTAACCGATCCCGAACATCAGCGGACCGGCGATCAGGGCCGCCAGAAAGGGATTGAGCCCGAGCGTCGAGACGAGGAGCAGGATCAGGAAAGCGGCAAAGACGATGAGATCGCCATGGGCAAGATTGACGAGCCGCATGATGCCGAAGACGAGCGAGAGGCCCGCGGCGAAGAGGGCGTAGAGCCCGCCGAGCAGAATGCCCTGGAGAATGGTATCAAGCCAGTTCATGGGTTTCCGCTCCGAAATAGGCCGCGTGGATATCGGCGCGGTCGAGCTCTGCCGGGCGCCCTTCGAGCGTGACCCGGCCTTCTATCATGCAATAGACGCGGTCTGCGACCTTCAGCGCCTGGGCAATGTCCTGCTCGACGATGACGATGGCGGCACCCGTTTCCCGAATGCGCGGGAAAGCGGCGTAGATGTCCTTGATGACGACGGGTGCCAGGCCGAGGCTGAGTTCGTCGCAGAGCAGCACTTCCGGATTGGACATCAGCGCCCGGCCGATCGCGACCATCTGCTGCTGCCCGCCGGACAGTGCCGTCGAGGCGTTGCGGCGCCGCTCTTTCAGGATCGGGAAGAGCTCGTATACGGTTTCAAGCGACCATGGACCGCTCACCTTTCGGCCGTGGCGACCGACGAGAAGGTTCTCCTCCACCGTCAGCGACGGGAAAAGCCGACGCCCTTCCGGCACCAGCGCAATGCCGCGGGCCATGACATCGGGGGAACCGAGCGCGCCGATCGGCTGGCCCCGATGCAGGATGGCTGTGGGTTCGTTGCGCAACACTCCTGCGATCGAGCGCATCAGCGTCGATTTGCCGGCGCCGTTTGCGCCGATGACGGCGATCGTCTCGCCGGGATTGAGGACGAGATCGACGCCGAACAGGGCCTGGAAGTCGCCATAGAAGGCGGTGAGGTTCTTCGTTTCGATGAGGCTCATCTGTCAGACCTCCATGCCCAGATAGATTTCGCGCACCTCGCGCGAATTCATGATGGTCTGCGGATCGCCATGGCCGATGACGCGTCCAAAGTTCAGGACGAGGATCTTTTCGGCGACTGCGTTCAAGGCATGCAACACGTGCTCGATCC
>JAIXSF010000045.1 GCA_027484835.1 Rhizobiaceae bacterium
TCGAGCTCTTCGCCCTGGCCAAGATCGGCGGTGAAGGTCACGACTTCAGCACCAAGTTCGGTTTGCAGCCATTTCAGGATGATCGAGGTGTCGAGGCCGCCGGAATAGGCGAGGACGACTGTCTTCACGTCTTTGGGGAGTGCCATGTCGATGGGTTCCGTCTGGAGGGTGCGAGGCTCAAACCCCGCCTGGATCAAGAATGGCGGCACTTTTAGCGAGATTCCGCCGGCGTGCAAGGGCATCGACATGCCGAGGTGGCGGCCAAGACCGGTTGTATCCGATGACCAGGGGAGCCTGAGGCCGGTTTGCCGTCATGTTGACGAAGCCGAGCACCGGTACCATATCGCCATCACTGTCAAAGCCATTGACCTAAAAGGAGTTTGCCCATGACGATCCAGCACCCCGCCCTTGTGAAAGGTCATGTCGCCGTCATCACCGGTGCCGCTTCGGGCATCGGTCTCGCAGCTGCAAAAGCCTTCGCCCAGATGGGGCTCTGCGTCGTGCTCGTCGACCTGGAAGGTGACCGGCTGGCAAGCGCGGCCGCCGAAGTGACGGCTCTTGCGGCCGGCGGTGAAGCCGATGTCGTCGCGATCGGCACGGATGTCTCGAAGCTCGATGAACTGGAAGCCCTGGAGCGTGCCGTCATTCAGCGCTTCGGGCGCGTGCACGTGCTGATGAACAATGCCGGGATCCAGCCGGGCAGCGCGCTCTTCGGCCCGCAGGCAAACTGGGAGAACGTGCTCGGCGTCAACCTGATGGCCGTCATCAATGGCACGCGCACCTTCGGTCCGGGCATGGTTGCCCACAAGGATGCGGCCATCATCATCAACACCGGCTCCAAGCAGGGCATCACCACGCCGCCGGGCGATCCGGCCTACAATGTCTCGAAGGCCGGCGTGAAGGCGTTCACCGAGGCGCTTCAGCACGAATTGCGCAACACGCCCGACTGCAATGTCACCGCCCATCTGCTGATCCCCGGCTTCGTCTTCACAGGTCTCACGGCGAACGGCCGTACCGAGAAGCCGTCGGGCGCCTGGACGCCAGAGGAGACCGTCGACTTCATGCTGCAAAGCCTGGTCGCGGGCGATTTCTACATTCTGTGCCCCGACAATGAAGTGAACCGCGCGCTGGACGAAAAGCGCATCGCCTGGGCGGCCGGCGACATCATCGAAAACCGTCCGCCGCTGTCGCGCTGGCATCCCGACCATGCGGATGCTTTCAAGACCTACCTGTCCGTCCCCAAAGGCTGATTGGCAAGGTCGGCGAAGGCCGTTAAGGATGAAGTTCCCGCAGGTCGCGGGTGCTTCATCATGCGGTGACCACCATGGATTTCATCCCGAGCCTTCCCGTCTTTCTCGCCTTCAGCCTGGCGCTTCTGTTGCTGGCCATCACGCCCGGTCCCGACATGACGCTCTGGATCAGCCGCTCGCTTCGTGACGGGCGTGCCATCGGCCTGATGACGCTTGCCGGTACGAGTTTCGGCATCTCGATCCACACCCTGCTGGTCGCCTTCGGCATTTCGGCGCTGATCGTCGCCTCGCCGACGGCATTCATGCTCCTGAAGACCGGCGGAGCCGCCTATCTGCTCTGGCTTGCTCTGCAAGCCATCCGGCACGGCTCGAACTTCGTCATCAAGGCGGATGGTGATGCGGTGGTGTCCAAGAAGGGGGCCTTCCTGAATGGACTCTGGGTCAATCTCCTGAATCCGAAGGTCATCATCTTCTTCATGACCTTCCTGCCGCAATTCGTCACCGCCACCGACCCGAACGTGACGGGCAAGCTGATCTTTCTCGGGCTCTGGTCGATCATCCTGTCGCTGCCGATCGGCGTCGGCATCGTCTATGGGGCGGATTTCATGTCGAACTGGCTGCAGGCGAACCGCAAGGTTCTGCGTGGCATCGACTACACCTTTGCCGGCGTCTTCTCGATCTTCGCGGTGAAGATCTTCATGACGCAGGCCAAGTAGGATCGAAGGCGGGACACACGTCCCGCCGGATCATCAATCGTCGTCTTCGCCGTGATTGGCGATCATCATCGCTTCAAACGCCAGACGCTCGGTCTTGCGCATGCGCTCCGATTCCGACTTCAGCTGACCGCAGGCAGCAAGGCTATCGCGGCCGCGCGGTGTGCGGATCGGCGAGGCATAGCCGGCCTGGTTGATGAAGTCGGCGAACTTCTCGATCTGCGCCCAGTCGGAACACTGGTAATTGGTGCCCGGCCACGGGTTGAACGGTATCAGATTGATCTTCGCCGGAACGCCCTTGAGCAACTGGATGAGGCCCTTGGCATCCTCGAGGCTGTCGTTGACGTCCTTCAGCATCACATATTCGAAGGTGATGCGGCGGGCATTCGACAGGCCCGGATAGTTGCGACAGGCTTCGATCAGCTCCTTCAGCGGATACTTCTTGTTGATCGGCACCAGCATGTCGCGCAGCTCGTCGCGAACGGCGTGCAGCGAGATCGCCAGCATCACGCCGATCTCTTCGCCGGTCCTATAGATCTCCGGCACCACGCCCGAGGTGGACAGGGTCACGCGGCGCTTCGAGAGCGACAGGCCATCGCCGTCGGTTGCGATCAGCAGCGCCTTCTTCACTTCTTCGAAATTGTAGAGCGGCTCGCCCATGCCCATCATGACGATGTTGGTGATCTTGCGATCGCTCGACGGCATCATGGTCCCAACCGGGATCTCGCGGTCCGGGAAATCACCCAGACGGTCGCGCGCCAAGAGCAGCTGGGAAAGGATTTCCTCGGCCGTCAGATTTCGCACCAGCTTCTGGGTGCCGGTATGACAGAAGGAACAGGTGAGCGTGCAGCCAACCTGGCTCGAGATGCAGAGCGTGCCGCGACCTTCTTCCGGGATGTAGACGCTTTCGACCTCGACCGGACGGCCAGCACCGCGCGGCGGAAAACGCAGCAGCCACTTGCGGGTGCCGTCGTTCGACACCTGCTCCTCGACAATCTCGGGACGGGCGATGGTGAAGTGCGTCTTCAGCATTTCCCGCATGTCCTTCGAAACATTGGCCATATGGTCGAAGTCGGAGATGCCGCGGACGTAGAGCCAGTTCCAGATCTGCGCGACGCGCATCTTGATCTGCTTTTCTGGCACACCCTTTTCGCGGAGGGCATCGCCCAGCGCTTCGCGGTCGAGACCGATGAGGCTCGGCTTCTCGGCAAATGCGGAGGGGCGAACCGGAGCCGCAGTCTGGCCACGCTCGGGAAGCGTCACTGAAACTGTCATCGTCTGAACCTCTGGACCATATGGAGAAGCATGCTCTGATCGAGCGCGTCCCGGCTGGCAGGTATGAATTCATGGATCATGGCGGACAGGGGATCGAGCCCTATGCCCTCGTTTGCAGTGGCCAATAGCAGCTTTTTTGGCTTGCGTCACCCCGACTGCCTGCGGGGCGGCCATGCGCAAACGAAAGGGGCCGGCAGATGCCGCCGGCCCCTCGCTTAAACTTCAGGCGTTCAGGCCTTAGTTGCAGTTCTGGATCTTCTGCAGAGCTGCCGAGATGCCGGAGAGCGAATAGCTGTAGCTGGTGGCGGTGCCACGAGCCGACGTCGCCGTAACGGTCATCGACGAGCCGCCCTTCATCGCAGCGACGAGAGCGGGCTCTTCGGCTGCGTTCTCGACCCAGGCCGACGTGTCCTTGACGAACAAGACGAAGTTCTTGTTGTCGATCTTCACATTGACCTTGGAGTCGCCCTTCATCGGGTAACCCATCATAGCCTGCGGCTCATACGAGATGTTCTGGCCGGGACGCTGCGAAACGACGAAGAAAATATCTCCGTGATTGACGCTGGCCGGTTCCTTGGTGGTCGGAACGGACAGCACGTAGCAAACAGTGCCGCCATTCGACTTGTAGGAATAGGCGCCCCAGGCCTTGAACTGCTCGATCCGCGTGGGCGATTGCGCGTTGGCGAGTCCGCTGCTCGCCAGGAGGATTGCCAGTGCGGTTACGCTACTTCTTACGAACATGTCTTCCTGCCGGTTGTTTCCATCCATCACCCGACCATGCGGCCGGGCGCTCATCGTCAAAACCTGTGTTCAGTTTGACTTAATTTACCTTACCAAACGATGAACGGCGCGCGCCTTCTTGTCACATTTGGCGTCGGCGCTCCGTCTGGCACCCCGAAATCCGGCGAAAACAGCCTTCGGACCTCGATCCCACGCCCGATGTAGAAGGAAAGAAAAAGGCAAGAGTTGGGCTGCCTTGGACACCAAGGCGCCCCTGTGACCAATCACGTCGGACGGACGTGGTCCCCGAGGGCCTTATCGGCCTCCTCGTAGTGGCGATCCTTGATATGCCTGTTGATCAAGGCGATGGCTGTGGTCAGTACCGCGATGTCGTCCGTGAAGCCGACGACGGCCAGAATGTCCGGTACGACATCGATCGGCAGGACGAAATAGCCCAGGGCTGCCAGCAGGATACCCCTGACGCGAAACGGGGTTTCGCGGTCCGTCGCGCAGTAATAGGCGGCTACCAGATCCCGAGAAAAGGGGATCTGCCGGGCAGCCTTCTTGAAGGTCGGCCAGAAACGGCTGCGCACCTTCGCTTCCTGCTTTTCCTGTGTCTTCTCGTCACCGGGAAGCAGGATCTCACCGATCTTCACGTCATCCATAGCCCATCGATCCCTTCGTTCGGACCCGATCAATCATATGTGAAGCGAGGAAGCCGAATTCAATCGCCACACACGGTTATCCATTTCGGGCCGCGGCCAGATCCATGAGAACGGCGAGCTTGAAGTCGAGTTCCGTCACGCCACCGGCCGAATGGGTGGTCAGGGTCACATCCACCTTCTTGTAGACGTTGAACCACTCCGGGTGATGGTCGAGCTTTTCGGCCGCCAGGGCACATTCGGTCATGAAGCCAAACGCCTGCCGGAAGTCACGAAAGACGAACTGCTTTTCTATCGCTTCACCGTTACGCCCTGCTTTCCAGCCGTGTAATTCGTCGAGACGCGCAGCCATGGACGCCGCATCGAGTTTTTCGTATTTCAAGGCGCTTACTCCTCCAGGAATGTTCGATGCCGACACCATCCATGCTTTTTGTCTGCCTGGGCAATATCTGCCGGTCGCCACTGGCCGAAGGAATCTACCGCCACCTGACGGCCGGGACCAGCGAAAAGCCTCTGATCGCATCGGCAGGGATCGGTGGCTGGCATGTCGGCAACCCGCCGGATCGCCGCTCGATCAAGGTCGCGGCCGCCCACGGCATCGATATCTCTCACCAGCGGGCGCGACAGGTCCAACCGTCGGACTTTCAGAATTTCGATCTGGTGGTCGCGATGGACAGAAGCAATCTGACGCGGCTACAGGCACTTGAGCCAGCGACGGCGTCGGCCAAGCTGCATCTGTTTTCCGCGCTCGCCTTCGGGACACAACAGGACGTGCCGGACCCGTATTATGGGGAGTTCACGGATTTCGAGGCCGTCTACAGCATGCTTTTTTCGGGCTGCAGCGCGGTCGTTTCGAAGTTCGCGTAGCCGCCGGTCTCATAGAGAGGAAAGACCTCTTCGGTCAGGTAAGGGCCGCCGCCAACCGATTCCCTAGAGGACAGGAGCACGAAGCGTCCGATGCTGAAGGGCATGGTGTGGAAGTCGCTGCGACCGCTCAAGTAATGCACGACATCCTCGACGCGTGAGGCCTTCAGTCGGGCCAGCGTTACATGGGGCGTGAATTTGCGCGGATCCGGGGGCAGGCCGATACGCTGGCAGATCCGTTCGATCTCGCCCTGCAGTGCATAGAGCTCCGGCGCAGGCGAAACGCCGGCCCAGATCGAATGGGGCTTCTTGGAACCGAAGGAGCCAATGCCGTTCAGGGTGAGCGAGAATTCCGGCCTGTCGATGCGGTCGAGCCTGTCGACGATCTCATCCGCCGTCCTGCCGTCGACATCGCCGATGAAGCGCAGTGTGATGTGGTAATTCTCCACATCGATCCAGCGCGCTCCAGGCAGGCCGCCGCGCAGCAATGAGAGGCTCATGGCGGCGTTGCGCGGAATTTCGAGGGCAGTGAACAATCTCGGCATGGAGCGCTCCCCGAATCTTTTGCAGGTGCTCACAGCGAATCACGCAATGGCATGGCGCGCAAGCGCTTAATTCGCCTGTCCCTTGATGCCCTCTACCCAAGATTCGGCGAGGGGCAGCATCCGCTCGGCCATGATCTGCAGGCCCTTGGTGTTTGGGTGCATGCCGTCGTCGAGCAGCAGGGTCCGGTCGGTGATCACGCCTTCAAGCACAAAGGGATAAAGCGGGAGACCGTGTTTCTCTGCGAGACGCGGGTAAATCCCGTTGAACTTCTGGCCGTAGTCATTGCCCATATTGGGTGGGGCCAACATGCCGACGAGCAGGATCGGAATGTTACGCTCTTTCAGCCGCGTGATGATCTGATCGAGGTTCTTTTCTGTTTGCTCCGGCGGGAGGCCGCGGAGCGCATCATTTGCACCGAGTTCCAGGATGACCCCGTCGGTGCCATCGGGCACCGACCAGTCGACGCGGGAAAGGCCGCCCGATGTCGTGTCACCGGAGACGCCGGCATTGGCGATCACCACGTCATGGCCCTTGGCCACCAGCTGGCGCTGGAGCTGAGCCGGTAGGGCATCTTCCTGAGGCAGTTGGTATCCTGCCATCAGGCTGTCACCGAGACCGACCAGCTGCAACGGCTCTGCCGCAGCAATCCGGGGGCCGGCGGTGAGTGCCAGCAGGATCACGGCGAAATGAAGGAGCTGAGCTTTAAAAGTCATGGGGCCTTTCCTAGATTGCGTGGAATGCCGCAGTGCGGCGAAGCTTCGTCTTGCCAGATATAGGATGGTCGAGTGTGAGAAACAGCATCATCGAACTGAAAAGCGCCGATCTCACCCTGGGCAACGCCGCAGCCTCCGTTCACGTCTTGAAGAGCATCGACCTTTCGATTGCCGAAAGCGAGGCGGTTGGCATCATTGGGCCGTCGGGTTCCGGCAAGTCGACGCTTTTGATGGTGCTGGCCGGTCTGGAACGCCTGGACAGCGGCGAAATCCATGTGCGCGACACGCCTCTTCATACCCTGAGTGAGGATCGCCTGGCGGATTTCCGCGGCAAGAACATCGGAATCGTCTTCCAGTCGTTCCATTTGATCGCCAACATGACGGCGCTTGAGAACGTGGCCGTGCCGCTTGAGCTCGCCAATGTGAAGGGTGCCTTCGATATTGCGCGCAAAGAGCTCGAGGCTGTTGGTCTCGGCGAGCGCCTTAGCCATTATCCCGGTCAGCTTTCGGGTGGTGAGCAGCAGCGTGTGGCGATCGCCCGTGCGTTGGCTCCCTCGCCTGCGGTCCTGATCGCCGACGAGCCGACGGGCAACCTCGACACGGAAACCGGGCGCCAGATTGCCGACCTCCTGTTTTCAAAACAGAAGGAGCGCGGCATGACGCTTATTCTCGTCACCCATGATCCATCGCTTGCAGCCCGATGCACCCGACAGATCCGCGTGGCGTCCGGCCGGATCGCCGGCGACAGCCGAAACGAGCAGACCCGTCTCGCTTCGGTGCCCGCATGACGAGCTTTGGCGCGCGTCTCTCGATTGCCTTCCGTATCGCTCTTCGCGAGCTTCGCGGCGGCTTGAAGGGCTTTTACATCTTTCTGGCCTGTATCGCGTTGGGAACCGGGGCGATTGCGGCGGTGAATTCCGTTTCGACGGCCATCACCGATGCGATTTCATCGGAAGGACGGACCCTGCTTGCCGGCGATGTCCGGTTCGAGCTCGACAATCGCGAGGCGACGCCGGAGGAACTCGCGTTCCTTGAGCGCTTCGGCGCAGTTTCAGTGACCACCAATCTGCGCTCCATGGCGCGTCTGGCCGATGGCTCCGATCAGTCCCTGGTGGAAATCAAGGCGGTCGACCAAGCATATCCTCTCTATGGAAAGCTGGTGGCCGAGCCTGACCAGCCGCTTGCGGACCTGCTGGCCCAGGACAATGGTGCCTATGGAGCCGTCGTCGCTCCGCTGCTTCTCGAGCGCATGAACATCAAGGTTGGCGACGAACTGCTGATCGGCAACGCGCGCTTCCGCATCAACGGCACCATCATCACCGAACCGGATTCCATTTCCGATGGCTTCGGCTTTGCGCCACGCTTCCTGACAAGTCGTGATGGACTGTTTGCCAGCGGTCTCGTCGCGACCGGCAGCCTCATCGAGCACGCCTACAAGATCCGGTATGCCGATCCCGCTCCGACGGCAGAAGCCATTCGTGACCGTGCCCAGGCGGAACACCCGACTGCCGGTTGGTCGATCCGCAGCAGCGATCGCGCCGCGCCGGCGCTGACCGAGAACGTCGAACGTTTCTCGCAGTTTCTGACCCTGGTCGGACTGACAGCACTGGTGGTCGGTGGTGTGGGCGTTGCCAACGCGGTGCGCGCCTTCCTCGATTCGAAGCGTACCGTGATCGCTACGCTGAAATGTGTCGGCGCGCCGGCTTCGGTGGTCGTCATGGTCTACCTCATCCAGATCACGCTGGTGGCGCTGGTGGGTATTCTGGCTGGTCTCGTGCTCGGCGCCATCGCTCCGCCGATCGTTGCCAACTATCTGGCCGGCATCCTGCCGATCTCGGCCGAGGCAAGGCTCTATCCGCGCGCCCTTCTGCTCGCGGCCGTTTTCGGCATGCTGGTGACCTTTGCCTTCGCCATTCTGCCGCTCGGCCATGCCCGCAAGGTTCCCGCAACGGCGCTCTTCCGTGAACAAGGCTTCGACGCATCCGGGCTGCCGTCCTGGCCCTACCTTCTCGCCATGGCACTGGCACTCGGTGCGTTGGCGGCACTCGCCATCTTCACCTCAGAGCAGCAGCGGATCGCGACGATTTTCCTGGCCGCCATGGCCGCCGGTTTCGTGCTGCTTCGTGTCGTGGCACTGGGCATTGCCTGGCTCGCGCGCCGCAGCCCCCCGATCAAGTCTGCCGCTCTCCGGCTTGCCGTGGGCAATATCCATCGCCCAGGCGCGCTGACGCCGGCCGTGACACTGTCGCTCGGGCTTGGCCTCAGCCTGCTGGTGGCGCTCGCGCTCATCGATGGCAATCTGCGCCGGGAATTGACCGGCAATCTGCCGGAGCGCGCGCCGAACTTCTTCTTCGTCGATATCCAGAGCAGCGAGATCGACGGCTTTCGCGGGCTCGTCGAAGGCATGGCGCCGGAGGGCAAGCTCATCGAGGTGCCGATGCTGCGTGGCCGCATCGTCGAGCTGAACGGTACGGATGTCGCCAAGGTCGACGTGCCGCCGGAAGGCCGCTGGGTGCTGCGCGGCGACCGTGGCCTGACCTATGCCAAGAACGTGCCCGAAAACAGCACCGTCACCGAGGGTGAATGGTGGCCTGACGGCTATACGGGCGAACCCCTGGTCTCTTTTGCAGAAGAAGAAGGACGGGAGCTGGGCCTGAAGATCGGCGACACCGTCACGATCAATGTGCTCGGCCGCAATATCACGGCGAAGATTGCCAACTTCCGAACGGTGGAGTGGGAAAGCCTGTCGATGAACTTCGTCATGGTCTTCTCGCCGAACACCTTTGCCGGCGCGCCGCATGCCTGGCTTGCGACGCTGATCGATCAGGACGCCACGGCGGCTGAGGAAGCCTCGATCCTGCGATCGGTGACCCAGCAGTTCCCGACGATCACCACGGTCCGGGTCAAGGATGCCCTCGATATCGTCGATCGTCTGGTCGGTCAGCTGGCAACGGCGATCCGTGCTGCGGCGGCGATTGCCCTTATCGCATCGGTGCTCGTGCTGTCCGGCGCGCTTGCGGCCGGTAACAGGGCCCGGACTCATGATGCCGTGATCCTGAAGACGCTCGGTGCGACGCGTGCCATGCTTATTCGTGCGTTCACCTACGAGTACATGCTGCTCGGGGCCGCAACGGCGGTCTTCGCGTTGATCGCGGGTGGCGGTATCGCCTGGTTCGTGCTGAGCCAGATCATGAACCTTCCGTCCAACTTCCTGCCCGACGTCGCGGCCATGACGCTCGTCATCGCACTGGTGGTTACGATCGGCATCGGTCTTGCCGGCACATGGCGCATTCTGGGTCAGAAGGCGGCGCCCGTCCTGCGCGAGCTTTAGGATCTTTGGGGCGGGCCGAAAGCTCGCCCCTCCCGCATTACACCGATTTAAGATAGCGGCCCTTGTCGATGACACGGGAACCCCTCATATTGAGTTCACGCATGCTGGGCTTCGCAGCGGTGCGGGGGCCATTCGGGCTCTGCCGTCCAACATCGAAGCTTTGAGAGAGGAAAACATGTCCGAACTTCGCAACTATCAGAGCCGTGCGGGTCAGACCCAGTCGGCCACGATGATCGACGAAGGTCTGCGGGCCTATATGCTGAAGGTCTACAACCTGATGGCATTGGGCCTTGCCATCACCGGTATCGCAGCCTTCGCCACTTTCCAGATGGCCGTCTCCGACGGGCAGCTTACCGCATTCGGCCAGGCTATCTTCCTGAGCCCGCTGAAGTGGGTCGTCATCCTGGCGCCGGTCGCCATGGTGTTCTTCCTGAGCTTCCGTATTCACAAGATGAGCGTTGCCGCCGCGCAGACGACCTTCTGGGTCTATGCCGCGATGATGGGTCTGTCTCTGTCGTCGATCTTCCTGATCTACACGGGCGCAAGCATCGTGCAGACGTTCTTCGTCACGGCAGCCTCGTTCGGTGCGCTTTCGCTCTACGGCTACACGACCAAGCGTAACCTGTCGGCGATGGGTTCGTTCCTGATGATGGGTCTCTTCGGTCTAATCATCGCTTCGCTGGTCAACCTGTTCCTGGCCTCCTCGGCGCTGGACTTCGCGATCTCGGTGATCGGTGTGCTGATCTTCGCCGGCTTGACGGCCTACGATACGCAGGCGATCAAGGAGTCCTACCAAGAGAGCCATTCGAGCGAGATGGCTGGCCGCAACGCCATCATGGGCGCCCTGCGTCTCTATCTCGACTTCATCAACCTCTTCCTGTTCCTGCTGCGTTTCCTCGGAAACCGCAACTAACAGGCTCTGGTTCGAGACAAGGGAAACCCCGCTTCGGCGGGGTTTTTCTTTGCCTGTCGCCAAATGTCCTTAGGCAAAGGGCACAAAAAAACCTCCGGCTCTCACCGGAGGTTTTTTCATGACCATGCTTCGAAGCTGCTTACGCGGCTTCTTCCTGCGTATCGTCTTCTTCGATCGTCTTGCCGCGCTTCGGACCCTTGGCGAGGTTGACCTCGACAAGGCGAACGGCTTCCGTCTCGGACATCTTGTTCACGGCCGCGATCTCGCGAGCCATGCGGTCGAGGGCTGCTTCATAGAGCTGACGCTCGG
Source organism: Rhizobiaceae bacterium (assembly GCA_027484835.1). GTDB lineage: Bacteria > Pseudomonadota > Alphaproteobacteria > Rhizobiales > Rhizobiaceae > Allorhizobium. The sequence goes on from JAIXSF010000045.1 coordinate 11,297, forward strand.
AGTAGGACTGCTCGGGCTGGTTCTCGGCGCGGTAGAGGTCGCGAACGACTTCTGCGATCGAGATCAGGTCACCGGAATTGATCTTGGCATCATACTCCTGCGCACGACGCGACCACATGGTGCGCTTGACGCGGGCCTTGCCCTGGACAACCTTCAGCGCGCGATCGACGAAATCGGTTTCCGACAGCTTGCGCATCCCGATGCTCACGGCCTTGGCGACCGGAACCTTCAGACGCATCTTGTCCTTTTCGAAGTCGATGACGAAAAGCTCAAGCTTCATGCCGGCGACTTCTTGCTCATCGATGGCGGTGATGGTACCCACGCCGTGGGCCGGGTATACGATCGACTCGCCGGTCTTGAAGCCGTGGCGCGCCGAGGAATTCTTCTTCTGCTGGGTCGTCATTCTATTCA
>JAIXSF010000010.1 GCA_027484835.1 Rhizobiaceae bacterium
ACTTGACCATTTTCGGGGCGCTGACCAACACCGACCAGCTGCTTCTGGCGATCGGACAATATGACGTCGTGGTGACGCTCGAAGGACCGCGTGACTGGACGACCGTTCGCCGCAAGGAGCGGCTTTTCGGCATCTGGGTCAACCGGACATCGCTGACATTCGAGCAGATGCCGATTTCCTATTCGCTCGCCAGCACGCGACCGGTCGAGGAAATCGCCGAGGATGACGTTTTGACCTCGCTCGGCATCGGCATCGATCACCTCGCACTGACGCCGACGGGCTTCATCAGCAACGCCGCCAATCTCGGGGAATTCCGCGACGCCTTCCGGCGCCTCAAGCAGACCGGCGGGCTCTATCAGCGTGATACCGGCGGCGTGCGCTTCGTTTCTTCAAGCCTGTTCAAGGCGACGCTTCGTCTACCGGCCAACATCCCGAACGGCGTGCATATGGTCCATGCCTATCTCTTCAAGTCCGGCGAGTTCATCGCTTCGAAGGAACTGCCGTTGCGCGTCATCAAGACCGGTCTGGAAGAGGCGATCACCGAGGCGGCACACGAAGAGCCACTTGCCTATGGCGCGTTTGCGGTGCTGTTGGCGCTGATCACTGGCTGGGCGGCCAGCCTTATCTTCCGGAAGGACTGACGGGATAAGCCGGCAGCTTTATGCGATCACTGCAAGCTGAAAGGCCGGATTAGCCGAGGAGATTGCCGTAGCGGACCGAGTAGATCCGGTCGCGGCCAAGCAGATGTGCGATCAAGTCGGTGCGGGCAAAGAGGCCGGTGAAAGCCTTGTGGCGCAGATCGAGGCCTCCGGTGGTGACGCCGAAGGACGGCATGACCAAACGCAGGCCGTCGGTCGCAAAGCAGGGACGACGGACGGATTTCTCGCGGCGGCGGACGGTGGCTGACGGGTGGAGATGCCCGGCTACCTCGCCTTTGCCGTGGGCCAGAGACGGCTCGTGTCGGAACGTCAGGCCGGCGAGAGAAAACTCGTCCATCGACATTCCGGGCAGAGATGTCGTGCCGTCCGGATCATGGTTGCCGTTGATCCAGATGATGTCGCGGCCACTGGCCAGACCGAAGATCATCTCGCGGAACAGCGTCGGCATCAGAGCCGAGCCGACGCGGTCGTGGAAATTGTCGCCGAGGCTGACGATCGTGGTGGGCTCATAGCGGGCCACCACGCTCTCGAGCAGCCGCAGCGTGGCGAGCGTGTCGTAGGGCGGCAATAGCTGCCCGCGCCTTGCGAAGGCCGCGCCCTTTTCGAGATGCAGGTCGGAGACCACGAGCGTCCGGTGGTCCGGCAGGTACATGGCACCGGTCAGATCGCAAACAGCTGCGACGCCCGAGACGGCAATCTCGGTGATCGTTTCCACAGTCTCTGTTGGCGCGACGCGCCGGGCTGTCATACCCGTCATATGTTCATTCCACAGCATCCGGCCCTGTCATAGTCGGTCCGCATGATTCACGCCATGGCTTCGGCAATCAGATCTTCCGCCGCCATGGACAGGACATGTTCCTGGGCCTCGCCCAACACCGGCTCCTTGCCGATCTCCAGCATGACCGGGACGGCAAGCGGGGAAATCTGCGTCAGGCGCTTGTGCAGGATGTGGCCCTTGATTCGCTCCAGCATATCGGCAAGCCGGGCAATGTCCAAAAGTCCGGCGGCGGCATCCTGTCGCGTTGCCTGGAGCAGGATATGATCCGGCTCATGGCTGCGCAGGACGTCGTAGATCAGGTCGGAAGAAACCGTCACCTGGCGACCGGACTTTTCCTTGCCGGGATGCCGCTGTTCGATCAGGCCGGCGATCACCGCGCAGTTGCGGAAGGTGCGCTTCAGCATGAAGCTCTCGTCAAGCCAGGTTTCGAGATCGTCACCCAGCATGTCCTGATCGAAGAGCTCGGAGAGGCTGAGTGCTCCCCGCGCGATCAGCCCTCCCATGTCTTCAAGCCCCCAGATGGCGAGTGCGTAATCGGTCGCGACAAAGCCCAGCGGCTTGGCGCGCATGCGCTCAAGTCGGCGGGTAAGCAGCATGCCGAGCGTTTGGTGCGCCAGCCGGCCCTCGAAGGCATAGATCACCATGTAAAAGCGCTCGCCGCGCGGAAAGGTCTCGATCAGGAGATCGCCGCGCTTGGGCAGCACGGACTTTTCTGCCTGTAGCGACAGCCAATCGCGCACCTGGTCGGGCAGGCCGGTGCGACGGTCCGGATCGTCCAGCATGGCCCGCACCTGGTCGGCGAGATAGGTCGAGAGCGGAAACTTGCCGCCGGCATAGGCCGGGATCTTCGGGTCCATCGAAAAGGCGTTGGAGACGAGACATTCGTTGTCCCGGATGCCCTCGAAGCGCAGGACTTTGCCGGCGAAGAGGAAGGTATCGCCCTGGGTCAGCTGTTCGAAGAAATACTCCTCGACCTTGCCGAGCGTCATGCCGCCGCGGCCGATCGAACCGAGATGATTGCGCTTGACCATTTTGACATTCAGCATCGGCATCTCGACGATGGTGCCGAGATTCAGGCGATACTGTTGAGCGACCTGCGGGTCCGAGACGCGCCATAGCCCGTCCTTTCGGCGGCGGATGCGGGCATAGCGCTCATAGGTCCGCAGCGCATAGCCGCCGGTCGCGACAAAATCGACGATGCGCGCAAAGGTCTCGCGCGGCAGGGCAGCATAGGGAAGCGCCGTCGTCACCTCGCGGTACAGTTCTTCTTCGTCGAAGGCATCTGCACAGGCCATGCCAAGCACATGCTGGGCCAGCACGTCGAGCGAGCCTTCGCCGACCGGCGGCGTGTCCTGGGCGCCGATGTAGTTGGCATCGAGGGCAGCCTGGCACTCCATGACCTCGAACCGGTTGGCCGGCACCAGGATCGCGCGCGACGGCTCGTCCATGCGGTGATTGGCACGGCCGATGCGCTGGGCAAGGCGCGAGGCGCCCTTCGGCGCACCGACATGGATGACGAGATCGACGTCCCCCCAGTCGATGCCGAGATCGAGTGTCGATGTCGCAACAACCGCCCGCAGCCGATTTTCGGCCATGGCGGCCTCCACCTTGCGACGCTGGGAGACGTCGAGCGAGCCGTGATGCAGCGCGATCGGCAGGTTGTCGTCGTTGACGGTCCAGAGCTCCTGGAAGAGCATCTCGGCCTGGGAGCGCGTGTTGACGAAAAGCAGTGTGGTCTGGAATTCCTTGAGGACCTTGTAGACCTCGGGAATGGCATAATGCGCCTTGTGGCCGGACCAGGGAATGCGGTCTTCGGTTTGCAGGATGGTGATATTGGGTCTAGCACCCCCTTCGACCGTGATCAGACCGGCTGCCGCCTCCCCCTCCTGCGGCTGGGCAACCAGCCAGCGGCGGAGGTCCATCGGCTGAGCGACCGTGGCCGAGAGGCCGATGGTCTTCAGGCTTGGCGCGAGTTTTCTGAGGCGTGCCAGACCGAGCGAGAGCAGATGCCCGCGCTTCGAGGTGACCAGCGAATGCAGCTCGTCGAAGATGACGTAACGCAGGTCCTTGAAGAAACGCGCCGCATCCGAATGCGAAATCAGCAGGGCCACCTGCTCGGGTGTGGTGAGCAGGATATCCGGCGGATTGGTCTTCTGCCTCTGGCGCTTGGAAGCAGGCGTGTCGCCGGTGCGGTTCTCTATGGTGATCGGCAGCCCCATCTCGGTCACCGGCTTCATCAGGTTGCGCTCGATATCGACGGCAAGCGCCTTCAGCGGCGAGATGTACAGCGTGTGGATGCCGGTGAAGGCCTCGCCCGGTTTCTTGCGGCCACGCTCGGTGAGTTCGGTCAGCGACGGGAGAAAGCCGGCCAGCGTTTTACCGGCACCGGTCGGGGCGATCAGCAACAGGCTTTCGCCCGATCTTGCCCGAGCCAAGAGTTCCAGCTGGTGATCACGCGGCTGCCAGCCCTTTTCGCCGAACCAGCGAAGGAAGGGGGCAGGCAGAAGTGCAAGGGCGGAATCAGCTGTGGTCACCGCCCCAAGGTAGTGGACGGACTGGGAAAGAGAAGGGAGAAAACGGCCTCACCGCAGCGCGATATAGCGATCCGAGCGGTGGTTGATCGCAAGGAAGAGGTTGAGCACCACGGCGCCGACGACCGAATAGAGCACCACGGAGGGGCTGACGACGGCGAAGGCGAGCGCCATGACGCAGAGGTCGAAGGCGAGCTGCACGAGGCCGGCGCGGATGCCGAAGCGGTCCTGGATGTAGACGGCGAGGATGCCGAGGCCGCCGAGGCTTGCGCGGTGGCGGTAGAGCGCGAGCAGGCCGAAGCCGAGCAGCAGACCACCGAGGATCGCTGCCCAGACCGGAGCGATGCTCTGAATGACGAGGAAGTGGCTTTCGATCTCGACGATGAAGGAGGTGAGGCCGACTGCCACAAAGGTCTTGATGGTGAAATCGAGGCCGACACGGCGCAGCGACAGGATGTAAAATGGGAGGTTGAGCACGAAGAAGAGCAGACCGAAGCTCCAGCCGCTCCAATAGTGGAGCACAAAGGCGAGCCCTGCCATGCCACCGGTCAGAAGTCCGACCTGCGCGAGAAAATAGAGGCCAAGTGCTGCGATCAGGCTGCCGGCCACGAGGCCCTGCAAATCTTCCGCCGGGGTATGGCGGGTCGGGTTCGAGTTCCAGATTCCCAGCATGCTCGTCAACTGCGCCATGTCACGTCTCCAGAAAGTGATCGCCGAGCCCAAATGGTACGCGAGATCCCCTGGAAAACAAGGGCGATAGGTCAGCAAAGCTGACCTATGAAGCATTTCGCAAGAAAGCTGCTTCTCAGGCTATCCGGCTCGCAAGAAACAGAATGCCGAAGACGGGTTTTCCGCCATCCATGCGAATGGTGGTGCGCGTAAGAACGAGGACATCGAAGCCGTTTTCGGCAAGACGCTGCCGGACATGCTGTTCGGTGTGGGCATAACGCAGGCTCGGGGCCAGCAGGAAACCCTCTCCCTCGCCCGCATCCTCGACTGAAAAGGCGAAGAGTGCTCCTGGCCTTGTGAGGCGACCGGCAAGCGAAAAGGCATTGGCGATATCACCGAGATACATCAGCACATCGGCTGCGGAGACGAGGTCGGCACGCCCGTCGGCGAGGCCCTCATCGAAGAGGCCCGATTGCACCGGATCAAGGGAAAGATCGGCCTTGGCGAGGAAGTCATAGAGGCCCTTTTCCTCAGCCTTGGCCAGCATGTTGACCGAGAGATCGAAGCCCTCCAGCCGGGCCGCCCGATCGCGGATCTCGGCGCCGAAGAGACCCGTGCCGCATCCGAGGTCGACGGCGACCGCGAACCGCCGGTTGTCATGGTCGGCAATCAGTCGGGCGAGCTTGGCCGGGACAGTGTAGTCGAGCCGTTCGACAAGTGCTGCATCGAAGCGATCGGCATAATCGTCGAACAGCGCCTCAACGTAACGCGATGGCGGCTGGTCCGGCACGTCTTCGGCACCGAGCAGTGCGAGCTTCAGCCGCGCGCCGAAGATATCCTCTGGGTCGAGCTCGAGCACACGCTGCAGGGCAGGAACGGCTTTTTCCGGCTGGTTCGCCTTCTCGGCGTAGTCCGCCAGCCGCACGAGGCCCGCCGGCCAGCCGGGCACCAGTTCCAGCGCCTGTTCCATCAATTCCACGGCTGCCTCATGTTCGCCACTCTCGGCAAGCATGCGGGCATAATCGGCGCGACGGTCGGCGATCACGTCGCCGGAGGAAAACTGGGTGGGGTGCATCGGAGATCCCTTCGAACCTTCCAGCCTTATATCGTCCGGCATGGAGTGGGCGCGCGGTCTTGACCGATCGCCGGAAAAAACTCAAGTCCTATCGCAAGCGCCCGCTTCGCCGGCTTGCAGGGCGGGCGGACCGCGCCCATATCAGCGGACGACAACAGGAGATTACGCATGGCTGATGGCATCAATCGATTTCTCGGCGACACCCCGGGCCGCACGCTGGTCAAGCTGATCGTCGTTTCGCTCATCGTCGGCTTCGTGATGTCCGTCTTCGGTCTCGATCCGGCCGACCTGCTGAATGGCGTGCGTTATTTCCTCATCGACCTCTGGTACACCGGCTTCGATGCGCTCGGCCGTGTCGGGCAGTATCTTTTGATCGGCGCCACTGTGGTCATTCCGGCCTTTATCCTGCTACGCCTCTTTGCCTCGCGGAGCTGACGTGGCGATGGCCGATCTTGCCTTGCCCCGCCGCCGGCTGATCCTGATTTCGGCCGGCCTGATCACGGCAGCTTTAGCGGGCTGCCGTTCCACCGATATCCTCAACCCCGATGACGGGCAGTCGCGCGCCGAGACGGAGGCTGCGCTGCCGATGGTCAATCGCCTGCGCCAGTCGCGTGGTCTCTCGTCACTCTCACGCGGAAAGGCTGCGGAAGTGGCCGCGATCGCCCAGGCCAAGCGCATGGCGCGTGCCGGGGAGATGTCGCATCTCATCGGCTTCAACGACAGTTTCGGGGCCCGGATGAAGGGGCACGGCGTGCCCCTGCCCGCCGCCGAAAACATCGCGACCGGTCAGGACAGCGTCGAGCGTGCCGTGCAGGCCTGGATCGACTCCAAGCGGCATCTCGACAACATGCTCGGCAATTTCAACGGGCTCGGCGTTGCGGTGGCCTGGGATTCCGCTTCCGGCAACCGCCCCTACTGGGCCATGGTACTCTCGGCCTGAGTGATTCCCTCTCCGCTCCGGTCCCCACCGGAGCGATCCATGCACAGCCCATCTTCTTCCGCCACCCGAACCATCGAGGTCAGTCATCGCAGCGTGCTTGCGATCGCGGTCCCTATGACACTCGGTTTTGTCACGACGCCGCTGCTCGGCCTCACCGATACCGCCGTCGTCGGACGGAGCGGTGATGCGGCCCAGCTTGCCGGGCTTGCCATCGCGGCGGCACTCTTCGATCTGCTTTTCGCCAGCCTGAATTTCCTGCGGGCCTCGACGACGGCGCTAGTGGCGCAGGCGCAGGGACGCGGCGAGACGACCGAACTCTTCGCCGTCTTCTGGCGCTCGATCGTCTTGTCGGTTGGCTTCGGTCTCATCATCCTGGTTGCGTCTCCGGCTATCGTCGGTTTTGGCCCGGCGCTGATGGGGGCCGACGGCGGCGTACAGGCGGCAGCCGCCACCTATATCGGCATCCGCATTCTTGCAGCACCCGTAACGCTCACGAACTTCACGCTGCTCGGTTTCGTGCTCGGACGCGGGTTGGGCTCCGTCGGCTTTGCGCTGCAGATCCTGCTCAATGGCGTCAACATCGTCATGTCGGTCCTGCTTGGTATTACCTTTGGCTTCGGCATTGCCGGTGTTGCCTGGGGCACCGTCATCGGCGAAGTCGTCGCGATGACTGCCGGTTTTGCCTTCATCTTCTGGCGCTATGGCCGGGCCGCCATGCCGCAGATCTCGATGGTCACCGACCGGACAAAGCTGATGGCGCTGTTCCGACTGAACCGCGATATACTGATCCGCACCTTCTCGCTGATCACGGCCTTTACCGTTATGACCCGGATCGGTGCCGGCTTCGGCGCGGTGACGCTTGCTGCCAATGCGGTGCTCATGAACTTCTTCATGATCGCGAGCTTCTATCTCGACGGCATGGCAACGGCTGCAGAGCAGATCACAGGAGAGACGATCGGAGCACGGCAGCGGCGCGCCTTCGAGCGGGCGGTCAAACTCACTGGCATGTGGTCCTTCGGTCTCGCTCTGGCCAGCGTCGCCTTCTTCCTGATCTTCGGCGATGCGATCATCGGTTTCATCACCACGGCCGGCGACGTGCGCAGCGCTGCCGAAAGCTATCTGGTCTATGCGGCACTCACAGCGCTCACCGGGGCGCTTGCCTTCCATATGGACGGCGTGTTCATCGGTGCGACCTGGTCGGCCGAGATGCGCAACATGATGCTTCTGGCACTTGCCGGCTATCTCGGAAGCGTCGCCCTACTCGTCCCGCTGTTTGACAATCACGGCCTCTGGATCGCGCTCAACATCTTTCTTGCCTTACGCGGGCTGCTCCTGCTTGCGCGGCTGAAGACGAAGACAGATCAGACCTTTACCGACAGCCAGTGATCGAGCCTTGAATCCCGCAGTTCGCGGATGCTCGCGACCTGCTCGCGGTCGAGCAGGCTGGACAGGCCTCTGACAATGCGCCCCGGCAGCGCCGGCCCCTCATAGACCATGCAGGAATAGAGCTGCACGAGGTCGGCGCCGGCACGGATCTTTTCGAGCGCCGTTTCCGCCGAGGAGACACCGCCGACGCCGATGATCGGCAGGGTCGGTCCGACGCGTTTGCGCATGCGGGCAAGCACGGCGGTGGACTTGTCGAAGAGCGGGGCGCCGGAGAGGCCACCCGCCTCGCCCGCAAGGGTAGGTTCGGTCAGGCCATCGCGGGACAGCGTCGTGTTGGAAACGATCAGACCATCGAGATCATGGGCTGCCACGACCTCGGCGATGTCGTCCATGCCCTCTTCGGTCAGATCGGGCGCGATCTTCAGGAAGACGGGTAAGCGCTTGCCTGCCTTCAACCCCTCTTCCGAGCGCGCGGCGAGCACAGCCGAGAGGAGCGCATCGAGGCTTTCCTTGGCCTGCAGGTCGCGGAGGCCGGGCGTATTGGGCGAGGAGATGTTGGCGGTAAAATAGGTCGCAACGGAATAAAAGCGTCGGATGCCGGCGACATAGTCGGCAATGCGATCGGTTGCATCCTTGTTGGCGCCGATGTTGACGCCGACGATGCCGGAACGGTTGCGTCGCGCTGAAAGCTGGGCAAGGGCTGCAGCATGGCCCTCGTTGTTGAAGCCGAGGCGGTTGATCACCGCATGGTCGCGCTCCAGGCGGAAGATGCGCGGCTTCGGATTGCCGGCCTGGGGCTTCGGCGTCAGCGTTCCTACTTCTGCAAAACCGAAACCGAGCGACAGAAGGGCATCCGGCACTTCGGCATTCTTGTCATAGCCGGCAGCCATGCCGAGCGGGTTCGGGAAGCGAATTCCAGCTACCGTCTGGGCCAGACGCGGGTCGGCGGCGGCCTTGCAGGCCGGAACGAGCCCTGTCTTCAGAGCCGCAATCGAGATGCCATGGGCGGTCTCGGCATCGAAGAGGAAGAGGCCGCGACGGCCGAGCGAAAAGAGATCGGGCATCACGGCTTCTCCCCGGTCAGGCTTGGAAAGACATGCAGGCCATCCTCGCCGAGGGCCAGGGGCTTTTCCCAGAGCACAGCATCGAGCGGAAGATCGGCATAGAGATGCGGGAACAGATCACCGCCGCGCGAGGCTTCCCATTTCAAAGCATCACCGAAAAGGGTGGCATCAACCGCCACCAGCAGAAGATCAGACTGGCCAGCGAAATGCAGCCTCGCGGTCTCGACTGCCTGGGCTGCCGTCGAAAAATGGATGTAGCCGTCCTTGAGATCGATGGGAGCGCCCTTGAAAAGGCCCGCATCGCGCGCCGCCTGCCATAATTCTCTCGGCACGATCTTGTATATGGTCTTGTCCAAGGTCCGGTCTCTCGCAGATGATCAGGGTCGAGGCGGGTTTGCCGCAAACGCGGTCAAATGTCCACGCCCGGCGCGCCGGACGACAGGAGGAGGCACAAAGATGATCATCCGAAGCACGGCTTTCGCGATTTTGCTGCTGGCAGCGGGCGTCCCGGCCGCCATGGCGCAGGAAACCGACGATATCGTCGTGACCGGCCAACGCGCCCAGCAGGAACGCGCCATCGCCGCGAAGCGCGATGCGATCGGCATCATGGAGCGCTTCATGCGCGCCTTCTTCGGGCTGGTTCAGGAGTTCCAGGGGCAGGAGCAGGAGAGCCAGCAGGGCATCGC
>JAIXSF010000062.1 GCA_027484835.1 Rhizobiaceae bacterium
ATGGCGGCGATCGAATAGCCCTGGCCACCGATGATCGAGCGACCGGAGCGGCCCTTCGGCGGATGCAGCGGATAGTCCGGATCGTCGTTCATCGCGACGAGATAGAACTCGATTTCCGGCGCGACGACCGGCTTCCAGCCCTTTTCGTCATAGAGGCGCAGAACGTTTTTCAGAACGTTGCGCGGCGTATAGGAGACGTTCTTGCCGTCGACATCGACGATGTCGCAGATCACCTGCGCTGTCGGATCGGTCTCCCACGGCACGACGGACAGCGTCGAAAGATCCGGCAGCAGCTTCAGGTCGCTGTCGCGCGGCTCGTAGCGGAAGTTCTCCGTCTCATCAGGATATTCGCCCGAAATCGTATGACGGTAGAGCGCCGAGGGAAGCGCCAGCGATGTGTTCGAGGTGAACTTCGACGACGGCATCATCTTGCCGCGCGGAACGCCGGCAAGGTCGGGCGTGATGCATTCGATGTCTTCGATGCCGCGAGCGCGCAGCCAGGTCGCCGCTTCCTTCCAGCTCGAGACGCCGCGCTTCGATCCGGGATCCGGCGGGATGGCCGCTTTCTTCGAGGACGCGTTCTGGGGTCTCAGCATGGACTTCTTCGCGGGCATGTCTCACCGGTTGGTTGTTAATGGGGCCATCATAGCCAGACTTTGGCCTTTGGCGAGGGGGACGCGTTGACTTTGATCATAAGTTTGTCGAGACAGGCGGCAGATCCCCGGGAGCAGTATCATGGCCAGGAAGTATGACGTCGCGATCATCGGAGCCGGTGCCGCCGGCATGATGGCGGCTTTCACCGCGGGTCGGCGCGGCCGTTCCGTTGTCGTGCTCGACCATGCCAAGGCCCCGGGCGAGAAGATCCGCATCTCCGGCGGCGGGCGGTGCAATTTCACCAACATCCATGCCAGCCCGAAGAACTACATCTCTGGAAACCCGCATTTCGCCAAGTCGGCGCTGGCCCGCTACACGCCCGCAGATTTCATCGCCATGGTCGACCGCCACAAGATCGCCTGGCATGAAAAGACTCTCGGTCAGCTGTTCTGTGATGACAGCGCCAAGGACATTATCCGCATGCTGCTGGAAGAGATGCGGGCGGTGCATGTCGACCTCAAACTCTCCTGCGAGATTTCCGAGGTCGAGAAAGGCCCGGATGGCTTCCGTCTCTCAACTAGCGAAGGTCCGATCCTTGCAGAAAGCCTGGTCATGGCATCTGGCGGCAAGTCGATCCCCAAGATGGGTGCGACGGGTTTCGCCTACCGGATCGCCGAGCAATTCGGCCTGCCCGTAACCGACACACGTCCCGCGCTGGTGCCGCTGACGCTCGAACCAAACCTGCTTGGCGAATTGTCGGAGCTCTCGGGCGTTGCCGTCGACGCGGACGTGGCCCAGGGCAAGACACGTTTCCACGAGGCGCTTCTCTTCACTCATAGAGGTCTCTCTGGCCCCTCTATTCTGCAGATCTCGAGCTATTGGCGAGAAGGCGACGAGATCATCCTCTCGCTGGAACCCAGCGTGGATTTTGCCGAGCAACTGAAGGCGGCCAAGCGCGACAACGGCCGCCAGCAGATCCAGACGGTACTCGCCCAGCATCTGCCCAAACGGCTCGCCCAGTATCTGGCAGACACCGCCAAGCTGGAACGCCCGCTCGCCGACCTCCCCGACAAGGCGCTTAACGCTCTTGCCGAGCGCATCCGCCGCTGGCCGATCAAGCCGGCAGGCTCCGAAGGATATCGAACGGCGGAAGTCACGCTGGGAGGGGTCGATACCACTGCGCTCGACAGCCGGACGATGCAGGCGAAGGCCGTGCCGGGTCTTTATTTCATCGGTGAATGTGTCGATGTCACCGGTTGGCTTGGCGGCTACAACTTTCAGTGGGCTTGGGCTTCAGGACATGCTGCCGGCGAAAGTCTCTGAGCGACCCTCCCGCTCCGGGCAAGGTTTCATCGGTAATTCAGGACTTGTTAACATGCGTCGGTCATCCTGCCTGAATGCCGGTGTGATATTCTCGGGTATCGCGACATCAGGTCTGGCCGGCTAAAGCCCACGAAGGGCATGACTTCCCCTGGCCGCATCAAGGACCGCGCCCCATGAACCATGAGACCCGCAAGCCCCGTGCCATCGCCATCGCCGCAACCCGTGCCCGTGACGAAGAGCGCGCCCGCCTTCGCCACGTAACCATTCTCTGCTTGTATGCTGCAAGCGCCTGCGCGGCCCTTGCGTTCGGCCTTCTCGGCTGATCCTCTCCAGCGACAGCCTTCTATGTAGCGCACCAGGATCCCTCGGTGTCTAGCGCCGCCAGAACCACGCCAAAAGTGGTCGGCGGTTTCTGCTTCTCCCTGTCAATGATGACTGTCCCAACCCGGGCCGTCCGGCACCCATCCTTAACTCCGTCTTGAGACTTTTGCTGCAACTCTTTGGATGGAGTGGAGTACAGACGGCAACGACAAGGTTCAGAGCTGTCCGGGGTGTACAAGGCGGGCGCGGTCAACACGCCCCCTTATTTTGGAGGAACAGTGTTGATCGATCATATTCTTTCGCGGTTTTCGATTTCGACCAAGGTCATAGCCTTTGTGTTCCCCTTCGTCTTGTCGATCACCGCCGTCGGTCTCATGGGTCTTTACGCGTCTGGTCTCCTCCAGCAGCGCATGGAAATCTCCAACGGCACCATGCGCTCGCTGAACGGCTTCAAGAACGTCACCGCCGCCATGACGCGCTTCCTGGATCAGACATCGGAAGAAACGCGCAGCGCCGTGCTCGAGCAGCTTGCCGGCCAGCAGACGACACTCAACCAGAACATTTCCGAGATCGGCACCGACGGCATGGGCCGCAACTTCCTCGACGAGGCAATTGCGGGCACGGGAGCCGTCAACCAGAAGATCGACACCCTTTGGCAGATGCACGAAGCCGAGGTGAAGATCGCCGGTGCCATTCAGGAGCATCTGAAGGGCTTGATGGCACAGCAGATCCGCGTATCGGACGAAGCGCAGAAGCTGCAGCGTGCGGTGCTTGGCGGCGAGAACGACGCCAAGAGCGCGCTGAAGGAGGCGGATCGCCTCTCGGCAGCCGCGCGCCAGCTCGCAGACGTCAGCAAGGGTTACTTCTCCGCCGGCTTGCCCGAGGCCCAGTTCCCCTATCTGCAGAAGCAGGTGCCCGAACTCGTCAAGACCCAGCGCAGGATCGCCAATGCGCTGCCCCCCGAGCACAAGGGTATGGGCAAGGAGCTTCAGACGGCGATCAGCGAGATCAAGAAGGTGGTTGGGGGAGGCGACACCAGCATGGAAGCCGGCCGAGCTGTCGGCAGCATCCTCGCCCGCTTCCGCGGTTTTCAAGCCATTCTGCAGGAGAGCGCCGCCACCAAATACGCCGAATCCGTCCAGAAGTTCGCAGCGGTCGAGACCGGTGCCGTTCAGGCCGCTGATGTGCTGGTCGGCAGCCGCACTCTGATTGCCGATGTCTATGATCTGCGCATCATGACAGCGACCTTCCTCAACGTGAAGGACGACAAGACCCGCGAGCCGATCCTGCGCCAGATCAAGCTGATCGGTGACAACCTCGCTGTTCTCGGTGGCAGTATCTCCGACAAGGCCTTCTACGACAGCCTGACGGCCGCCATCACGCCGCTTCTCGCATCGCTCACCGCCGACACCGAAGCCTTGGTGAAGACGAGCGCCGATCGCATCGCAAGCTTCGATGAGGCAAGCCGCACCATGGACGCGATCTGGGCATCGCTTACCTCCTTTGCCGATTTGCAGAAGGATGTGGCTGGGACCGAACGCCAGGAAGCGAACCGGCTGTCGATCGGCACCATGATCGCAGGTGTGGTCCTTGCCATTTTCGGTGGTATCGCCCTCGTGGTCACGCTGCAGCGTCCGATCGCACGGATCACCTCCACGATGCAGCGCCTTGCCGAGGGTGACCTCGAAGCCGGTATCGCCGGCGACAAGCGGGGCGACGAAATCGGCGCGATGGCCCGGGCGCTCGCCGTCTTCAAGACCAATGCCCGCACCAAGCTCGAGATCGAATCCGAGCGGCAGCGCGAGCAGATGGAAGCCGAGGCCGAGCGCCGTCGCAACGACGAAGAAAAGCAGGCACTCGACCACCAGATCGAGCATGCCGTCGGCAAGCTTGCCCAGGCACTGGAGCGTCTCGCCAACGGCGACATCTCCTTCGAGATAGAGGGCCGGTTCCACGGCCGTCTAGAACAGCTGCGCAACGACTTTAACCTGTCGCTGTCGCGTCTGCGCGATACGATGCATCAGATCTCCGGCAATGTTGACCAGATCCAGAACAACGGCCGTCAGATGGCCCAGTCCGCCGTCGACCTTGCGCGCCGCACCGAACAGCAGGCAGCCTCTCTCGAGGAGACCGCCGCCGCCGTCGACGAAATCACGGCCGCCGTACAATCGTCGTCGGAGCGGGCTGAAATGGTCAATGGGGTCGTCCGCGAAGCCCGGAAGAACGCCGATGAATCTGTCGTCGTCGTCGGCAGCGCGATATCGGCCATGGGCCGCATCGAGGAAGCTTCACGCCAGATCTCCAACATCATTGGCGTAATCGACGAAATCGCCTTCCAGACCAACTTGCTGGCGCTCAACGCAGGCGTCGAAGCGGCACGTGCAGGCGAAGCCGGCAAGGGCTTTGCCGTCGTCGCGCAGGAAGTCCGCGAGCTCGCCCAGCGCTCGGCTGGCGCCGCAAAGGAGATCAAGGCATTGATCAACCGCTCGGCCGAAGAAGTGGCGAGTGGCTCCACACACGTCCAGCAGACAGGTGCCGTGCTGTCGCGCATCGGCGGCCAGATTGCCACGATCAGCGAGCATGTCGAAAAGATCGCCGAGACCAGCCGTGAGCAGTCGGGTGCATTGCACGAGGTCAACGGCGCCGTCGGCCGTATGGACCAGATGACCCAGCAGAATGCCGCCATGGTCGAGGAAGCAACGGCGGCCACCCAGGACCTATCGGCGCAGACGGACGCGCTGCGGGATCTGCTGCAGCAGTTCCGGATCGAGGCGGACCGTCAGCATTCTGTGGGCCGCGCTGCCTGAACCAAATGATATGCAAGATCAAAAGCCCGGCGTTTCGCGCCGGGCTTTTTCTTGGTCACGCTTTCGCCAGATGGCAAGCGTGCTGGTCGACCGTGACCATTTGCTCCATCCGCTT
This sequence comes from Rhizobiaceae bacterium, assembly GCA_027484835.1. GTDB lineage: Bacteria > Pseudomonadota > Alphaproteobacteria > Rhizobiales > Rhizobiaceae > Allorhizobium. The sequence goes on from JAIXSF010000062.1 coordinate 5,161, forward strand.
TCGCGACCGCACTCGATCAACAAGGCGACGGCCAAGCCGTGCCAAGCGCTGCCACGGCATCTCGCTGAAGCGGGCATAGAATTCATCCTCGGAGAGCTGGGCTCGATCGCCGAACTCCTTTTGCAGTGAGGCAATGGCCAAGGCGACATAGGTTTCGTGCATGACGGATCTCCTCTCGTTGAAGCCGTCACCCTTGTATTCCCCAAAATTGGATGCATGAACAACAGAAAGTGTGCTATGTCTTTCATCCATGAAAGACATAGCCTGGGACGCCTATCAGCTTTTTCTTGCCGTGGCTCGCAACGGCGGACTGACGGCGGCCGCTGAAACGACGGGCCTGAGTGCCGCCACCCTCGGCCGGCGCATGGTCGAACTCGAGCAGTCGCTCGGGCGCGAGCTTTTCCTGCGCAGTCAGACAGGCTATCGGCTGACGGCAGACGGCAGCCAGTTGCTGGAGCACCTGGTCGAGCTCGAATCCGGGAGTCGACGGGTTGAGGAATGGCGACGCGGACAGGCCGGTCAGTCACTGGTGCGTATCAGTCTCGGCACTTGGATTGCCTGGCTGCTCTGCCAGAACATGCAGGCGATCCGCACGCCACGCGATGAGTTTCGCATCGATCTGCATGTTGCCGAACAGCGGGCGCGGCTCTCGCACCGAGAAAGTGACATCGGCATCCGCGCCTTTGAGCCGGAGGAGCCCAACCTTGCGTCCATCCCGGCCGGCGAGGTGGCCTATGCAGCCTATCGCGCGCGCAACAGGCAGTGGATCGGGCCGGAGCCCTGGGTTGCGGTGGACGATGAACACGCTGTCTCGGCCTATCTGCGCTGGCCGCGCCAAGAGGCGCCCGAGCGTATCGTCGCCACCGTCAATCGTCCGCGTTCCCTGAGGGATCTGGTCAGGGCAGGGGCGGGCATCGGCGTTCTTCCCTGCTTCGTTGGCGATCTTGATCCGACACTCGAGCGCGTGGGCGAGGATATTCCGGATCTGCGTCATCGCCAGTGGATCGTCATGAACAACGACGATCGCCATCGAAGCGACATTCGCACGGTCGCCGATCGTCTGGCAAAGCTTCTGAAGTCCCATCGGGACATCCTGGCCGGAAAGCGACCGAGTACGACCAGTTGAAAATCGAAAAACCCGCACGATGATCGCCTCCCACCAGGAAGCGATCATCATGCGGGAACCGGTCCGGAGGTCAGGTGCCGGACGGGGGACCTCGTCTGGCTCAGGCGGCCTGATGGTTGCCCTGGGTCACGATGACGGGGATCAACAGATCACCCCAGTTGCCGTCGCCACCGTGATGGCGTGCGGAGCGAACGAGTTCGACCGAAACGCCGGCATCGACGGCCTTCATGATCGTGTGGTTGAGGCGGTGCAGGTCGTTGGCCAGCATGCGGATCGTAGCCTGCTGGTCGGCCGTCATGGCCGAGGACTGCTCTTCTGCGCGTTCCTTGACTCGGGTCTGGGGTGTCATGGCATTTCTCCTCTTGGTGTCAGGGGTTTTTGAAAGGTTGATCTATGCGAGAGCGCAGCCCCTCATCCGGCTGCCGCCACCTTCTCCCCGCAAGCGGGGAGAAGACGTATTCGGAGGCCTCGGTCTTGGGGCTCTCCCTCTCCCCGCTTGCGGGGAGAGGGTAGGGTGAGGGGCAATTGCCTCGGACTACTCCGCCGCCGGGCGGAACTGCTCGGTTTCGGTCGATTCCTTCATCGCGGTCGTCGAGGACTGGCCGGCGGTGATGGCAA
>JAIXSF010000167.1 GCA_027484835.1 Rhizobiaceae bacterium
TGCCGGTCGCAGCCTTCGGCGGCAACCGCGGCTGGGGTTATGACGGCGTGCTCCCCTACACGCCGCATCCCGCCTATGGCTCGCCCGATGATATGAAGGCTTTCATCGATACCGCGCATGGCCTTGGCCTGATGGTCATGCTCGATGTCGTTTACAATCACCTCGGCCTCGACGGAAACCACTTGGAAGCCTACGCGCCGGATCTCTTCATGGCGGAAGGCACACCCTGGGGACCGAGGCCGGATGTCTCGCGCAAGCCGATGCGAGATTTCATTTCCGAAAACGCCTTTTACTGGCTGGAGGAATTCGCCCTCGACGGTCTGCGCTTCGATGCCGTCGATCGCATTGAGGATGAAGAAAGCGACATTCACTTCGTCGAAGAACTGGCACCACGGATCCGGGAGGCGCTACCGGGGCGGCATGTTCATCTCGTTGTCGAGGACAGCCGCGGCATCACGCGCCTGCACGAGCGCGCCGAGGACAATTCGGTCCGGCTCTATGACGGCGTCTGGAATGACGGTTATCACCACCTTATCCATGCATGGGCGACCGGCGAGCATTGCGGGCACTTCAAGGTCTTCGCCGATGATTTCTGGCCGCGGATCGGCAAAACGCTGGCAACTGGTTTTGCCCTTCAGGGCGAGCAGATCGAGGGCAGGGGCGATGAGCTCGTCGGTGAGCCGAGCGGCCACCTGCCTCCTGTTACGTTCATCAACTTTCTCCAGAACCACGACCAGGTCGGCAACCGCGGTCGCGGTGATCGCCTTTGGAGCCTGATTGAACCCGACCTCGCCGACAGGCTGCTTGCGATGCTGCTGCTTGCGCCACAAATACCGATGGTCTTCATGGGCGACGAATTCCGTTCGAAGGGGCGCTTTTACTTCTTCGGCGATTATCCGCCGGGCCTGGATCAAAACGGGCTCGAGGATCGCTTGAAACAGGGCAAGGCATTCGGCTCAGCGGATCTTACTCTCGACGAAATCCGTGACCCGAACGAAATCCACACGTTCAATGCCTCAAAGCTTGACTGGAGGGACGCCACAACGGACGAAGAAAGAACCGCTTCGACCCGCTTCCGGGATTTGCTCACAAAGCGTCATCGTCACCTGGTGCCTCTCCTCGCCAACGTCACCGGCGGCGGGCATGTGCTGGTGGCGGAAGACGGGCGTCTCGCGATCGATTGGCCGCTGGGCGAACATCGCTGGCAGTTGAGAGCCAATTTTGCCGATGCGCCGGCCACACTGCCCCCTGTCCGTGGAGAGACCATCCATGTTCTGCCGGCCGAGGCAGGGCCGGCCCTCCGCGATCTGTCGGCCTTCCCCCCGCGGTCGCTGATCATCGCCTGCGGATGAGGCAAGACATTTTCGAAAAAAAGGACGCTATCGCCGGAACTCTTATCCGTTTCGTTCGTTCGGCGGACATCAGGAGGAGTGCGGCATGACCCAGGTATATTGTGACATCGTCCCCCAGGCCAATGGCTGGTGCTTTCTTTCCGAAGAAGGCCAGTCGCCGGTCTACCCCACCTACCGGCTGGCGGTCGAAGCCGCTCAGCTCTTCTCGGACAAGCAAGTGTCTTTGAGAAAGGTGACTGTCCTTCGTCAGCAGGATCTCAAAGGTCGGATGCAGGAAATCGGCGGCATGACCCAGTCCTGGGGACTGGGTGCTGCGAGCTTCGGTTCGCGCGCCTGAAACATCCTCTAGGTTTTGTCCTTGAGCGCTTCAGTAAAGCCGTTCGGCTCGCCCAGATCGGGTGAACTGCGCCCCAGCGCAGTGGCACGGGCCTTTGCGGTTTCCAGGATCTCGCGAATGGCCTCACCCTTTTCGTGACCACGCCCTATACCGGCCGACGGCTCGGCGCCCGGATCTTCCGAACCATCGCGCAGCAACACCTCTTGTTCAAGATTGCGCAAAAGCTCGGGCGCCCCTTCGGGCGTGAGAAGAAACTCGCTCAACAGCGAGATCAGGATTTCCCGGTGCGCGTTCAGTCTTGCCTCAAGTGTCTTGATGTCAGGATCCATTGATCGGCCTCTTCTGTGTGCATGCTTGTAAAAGTGGAACCTTCGGCGACGGCGAATGTTTCCTCAGGGAATAATTTCTTCTCTTAAACAGGAGTGGGTCATGTCAGAGACGGTTCGTCCGCCACGCTGGCGTCGCTTTCCCGATCCGCGGGATCGGCTGATCATCGCGCTGTTTGCGCAGCTGGAGGCCGAGCGTCAGACGCGAGAAACCCTGCGCATGGCAATCCGTTCCGGCGCAATTGATCCGGCCGTGCTCGAGGCGATCGCAGAGGATCCCATCCCGGCCGGCAGCGAGGATATCGCGGCCCTGGAGCGGACCATCGCTGTCCGCGAGCGGTTCCAAGCCGACGGCGAACAGGACTGGAGATGAGACAAACCAGGACTTCAGCCGTAGCCGCATCTCACGGGGTTGTGTGACTGCCTTTGCGAAGGCTTCTGTAGCAAGACAGGTTCGGAAAGCTCTGGATGTCATAGCGAAAAGGCCCGGATCCGATCCGGGCCTTTCCTGCGTATGGTTCGTGCCGTCCGCCAAACACACTCAGTGACGAAGCTGAATGTTCGCTTCCGTGAGCCGCCCGTAAACCTCGGCATAACTCTCGGCGCTGCGATCCCAGGAATAATCGGCCCGCATCGCCTGCAGCTGCAGTCGGGCCCATTGACGCTTGTCGCCGTAGGCTTCCGCGGCACGACGTAGTGCATGGCGAAGCCCCTCCGGGCGCACGGGGTGAAACTGGAAGCCCGTGGCAGCCTTTGCCGAGATCGCAGCATCATTGGCGTCGATGATGGTTTCCGACAACCCACCGGTACGAGACACAACCGGGACGCAGCCATAGCGCAGGGCATAAAGCTGGGTCAGACCGCAGGGCTCGAAACGCGACGGCTGGATGATCGCATCCGAACCGCCATGGATGAGATGCGCAGTCGGTTCGCTATAGCCAATCGACACAGCCATTCGCCCCGGGAACCGGGCCGCAGTCGCTTTCAGCGCGTTCTCGATATCGTGGTCGCCCTGGCCATGCACGATCAATCGTCCGCCACGATGGAAGATCTCGTCCGCCACCTCGGCCAGCATGTCCATGCCCTTTTGCCAGGTTATGCGGGTCACTGCCGAGAACAGAGGACCGTCTCCGGGTTCCAGGTGGAAGCGTTCCAGCAGGAGCGCCTTGTTGTTCCTTTTCGTCCGCAGCGTTTTCATGTCGTAGCGGAACGGCAGATAGGGATCGGTCGCCGGGTTCCAGACATCCTTGTCGATGCCGTTGACGATACCCTGCAGGCGGTCCATGCGTTCGTTGAGCACGCCGTCGAGGCCCATGCCGAAGGTCGGCGAAAGGATTTCGCGGGCATAGGTCGGGCTGACCACCGTGATATGATCAGCGGTCACCAGGCCACCCTTCAGGTAGCTGATGTCACCGAAATACTCCATCTGGTCGACCGAATAGACATCCGGCGGCAGGCCGATATACGGCAGAAGAGAAGCGGAATACTGGCCCTGGAATGCCAGGTTGTGGATCGTCAAGACCACCGGCACGGCCGATCCCATCTGGCGCAGATACACCGAGGTCAGCGCCGACTGCCAGTCATGAGTATGAACGAGGTCAGGCTTCCAGCCCGGCAGAGCGCCCGCGGCGATCTCGGCGCCAGCCAGCGACAGCACGGCGAAGCGCTTCCAGTTGTCAGGGTGGTCTACGCCGTGCTCGTCGACATAGGGGCCGCCGGGACGCTCGTAGAGAGCCGGGGCATCCAGGACGAACAGGCTGAGTCCATCGATTTCCAGATGCCGCAGGGTCGCCTTTTCGCCCAGCAGATCGTCGAACTCCATCAGCGGCGGATGAAGCCGTGCGAGCGCGAGGATGGACGGATAACCCGGCACCAGGGTGTGTGTCTCGATACCATAGGTGGACAGCGCTTTTGGCAAGGCGCCGGTGACATCGGCGAGGCCGCCGGTCTTGATCAGGGGATAGATTTCAGACGTCACGGCCAGCACATGCAGGGGCACGCGGGTCGGCGACTGGCGACGCGGACGCTGATCTTCTTCTTCGCGATGATAGGCTTCGCGCACACGCTGGATGAATTGGGCCCGGCTCAATGCCAGGGAAAGATCGACTCCTGCCATCTTTGTCACCCTTTCCGGCTCCTTGCCGCCTTGCGAGCCGGAACCGGCTCTTCCTTGATCACAAGTCCTTCTTGCTCAGCGGAGATCTGCGCGTCGGCGATGCGGCGTTCGGACTTTGCCGTCGTTTCGGACGCGGCCGCCTGCAATGTTTCCCAATCAGTCAGCGCGGTCTGCCAATGGGCTTCATCGCGTCCGTGGGGGCGGCCTTCCTCTTCCCAGAGCGAGTAGGCGCGCCGGGCAATCCAGTCATAGTCTCGTTCAGGCATGGCAATTCTCCGTCGTCGCCGCTTGTCCGTTTCCATGCGGTGATGCCGGCCGAGCGCGGTCTCGTCGCACTCGCCGGTTCCCGGTTCGATCTTTCAGGACACCCCCTGTCGCCGTCAGACCGTCCGGTTCTCTCATTCGAGGGAAACAGGCATGAGAGGAACGCCAGAATTGGCAAACGGTTCCCCTTGCAACCAGCGATTTGATAACGCCCGGAACCGTTACCTTTCACTCGCGTTCACAGGGGCAGGGTCATGGGCAGGATTGCCCTAACCGGGAGAGGCACATGGCGCAGCGTGCGTTCTGGAAGGGCTATCTGAAGCTGTCGCTGGTGACGTGTCGCGTCGCGATGACGCCGGCGGTCACGGAAAGCGCGAAACTCCGCTTCCACAATATCAATCGCAAAACCGGCAATCGCGTCGTCAGCCGCTACCTTGATGCGGAGACCGGCAAGCTGGTCGACGATGATGATCAGGTGAAAGGCTACGAGCGCGGCGAAGACGACTATGTGCTCTTTGAAGACGAGGAACTTGAAGACGTAGCCCTTGAGAGCACGCGCACCATCGATATTGAAAGCTTCGTGCCACGGAGTTCGATCGGCTGGATCTGGTACGACAGTCCCCACTATCTCGCACCCGCGGACAAGGTGAGCGAAGAGGCCTTTGCCGTCATTCGCGAGGCCATGCGCAAGACCGATACAGGCGGCATCGCAAGACTTGTTTTGTACCGCCGCGAACATGCTGTGCTGATCGTTCCAAGAGACGAGGGCATGGTGGTGTGGACGTTGCGCTACGGTGACGAGGTGCGGGATCCCGATTCCGTCTTCAAAAAGCCAGGCTCCGGCCGTGTGGAGAGCGATGCCAAGACCATGATGAAGAAGCTCATCGGAACCCGTCTCAGCCACTGGGATCCGCAGCTTGTACGCGACCCCGTCGAGGAGCGGCTGCACGAGATCATCGCGAACCGCACGCGGAAGTCCAAGCGGACGAAGCCGAAAGCATCGGCGGAGCCCGCGCGGAA
>JAIXSF010000276.1 GCA_027484835.1 Rhizobiaceae bacterium
ATGACTTCAACCAGTCGCTGGAGCATCTGCAGGATACGATGACGCAGATCCGCTCGAACACCTACATGATCCAGCGCAACGCCGCCGAGATGAGCAGTGCGGCCGACCAGCTGGCCAAGCGCACCGAACAGCAGGCGGCTTCGCTCGAGCAAACGGCGGCTGCCGTCGACGAAATCACGGTCACCGTCAAGTCGTCCGCTGAACGGGCCGAGGAAGTGAACAACATCGTTGCCGACACAAAGGGCCGTGCCGACACGTCGTCGACGGTTGTCGGAAACGCCATCGACGCCATGGGTCGCATCGAGGATGCGTCTGGCCAGATCGTGCAGATCATCGATGTCATCGACGAGATCGCCTTCCAGACGAACCTGCTGGCACTGAACGCCGGCATCGAAGCGGCGCGTGCTGGCGAGGCCGGCAAGGGCTTCGCCGTTGTGGCCCAGGAAGTCCGCGAGCTGGCTCAGCGTTCGGCGGGTGCCGCCCAGCAGATCAAGGACCTCATCCACAAGTCGAGCACGGAAGTCTCGGCCGGATCCAAGCTGGTGCAGCAGACCGGTGCGGTGCTCGCTGAGATCTCAGCCAATATCATTACGGTTGCCGACCGCGTCTCGGTTATCGCCATGGCGAGCCGTGATCAGTCGAACGGGCTGGCGGAGGTTAATTCTTCCGTCAACGAGATGGACCAGATGACCCAGCGCAACGCTGCCATGGTCGAGGAGACCAATGCCGCGACCCGCCAACTGGCCGATGAGGCAGATGCATTGATGCAGCTCGTCAACCAGTTCAAGCTCGCGCCTGAAGGTCGTCGTGCCTCCGCGCATTCCCACAGCCGCGCGGCCTGATTGCCGGAAAGCGCTGCAGTGTTTCGAGCCGCTGGACCCGCAAAGGCCCGGCGGCTTTTTCGTGAGCCGAGGCCGCGTTCGCAAGCCGGCTTGGAAAGCGACAGTCAGGTCGCTATCCTTGCGCTCGGAGGAGATAGTCCGTGACGACAGCAACGACACCACCTGCGCGACGACTGGCTGTGGCACGGCGCATGATCCTGGCGCTCGTGCTGATCCTCATTGCTGCAAGCCTTGCACTCGCTACCATCGGCAACCGGCTCCTCACCCGCAATGTCATGGCGGAAGCCTCGCTGCAGGCCAACAGTGCCTTGCGTCTGGCGACTTCGGCGCTCTCAGGCCATCTCAGCCGCTATGAGACCTTGCCGGCGCTGATCGCCGACCACGAGGACATGAAGGAACTCATCCTTGATCCTGACAATCCGGCGCTTCGGCGGGCTGCCAATCTCTATCTCAAGGAAATCAACACGCTGCTCGAGTCCTCCGACATCTATGTGATGACGATGGACGGCAACACGATTGCCGCGAGCAACTTCGACGGAGTGGCGAGCTTTGTCGGCGAGAACTTCATCTACCGTCCCTATTTCTACGAGGCGGCGGCTGGCAAGCAGGCGCGCTTCTACGCACTCGGCACGACCTCGGCCAAGCGCGGCTACTATTTCTCGGCGCCGATCGAGGTGGATGGGACGGTCCGTGGCGTCATCGCCTTCAAGGTCGATATCGAGGGCATCGAAACATCCTGGAGGGGTGGCGAGTACAAGATCCTCGTGCATGACCCCGAGGGCATCATCTTCATGACCGGGAATCCCGAATGGCTCTATGCCTCGGTGCTGCCGCTCACGCCTGAACGACTGGAACGGACGACCGCCTCCAGGCGCTACTCCGATGCGGTCTTGCGGGAGTTGCCCATCAAGCGAAGCGCGTTGGACAACCATGTGCTGATGACCGTCAGCCAGGGGGCGGGATCTCGGGAATATCTTGTCCTCGAACAATACATGCCGGACGCCGACTGGACGGTGAAGGTCCTCTTTGACACCGGCACCATCCATGCCCAGGCGCGGACCATGCTGGTCGCCATCCTTCTGTTCCTCTGCCTGTTCGGGTTGGGACTCGCGGTTGTCATCCAGCGCCGCGCCCGGCTGCAGGAGCGCATGCACATGCAGATCGAGGCGCAGGCCGAACTCGAACGGCGGGTCGAGGAGCGCACGGCGGATCTTGCCCGCGTCAACCTGCAGCTCCGCCAGACGCAGGCCGACCTCATTCAGGCCGGCAAGCTTGCAGGTCTCGGCCAGATGTCGGCTGCACTGTCGCACGAATTCAATCAGCCGCTTGCCGCCGCCAAGACCTATGCCGACAGCGCGACCATGCTGATCGATCGCGACCGGATCTCCGAGGCGCGGGACAATCTGGGGCGTATCTCTAATCTCATCGACCGGATGGCTTCGATCTCGCGGCACCTGCGCAATTTTGCGCGTAAGCCGAATGAGAAGCTCAGCGCCATTTCGATCGAAGAGGTGGTGGAAGAGACACTCGAAATCGTCTCCGCGCGCCTCGGCACAGCGGATGCGACTTTGTCGCTGAACTTCGAGCCTGGGCTACCGCCTGTCCAAGGCGGATCCGTTCGCCTGCAACAGGTGCTCGTCAATATCCTGACCAATGCCTGCGACGCGGTCGAAGGGCTCGATGATCGCGCGATAGAACTTTCGGCGCGCAGGGAGAATGGGCGCGTGGTGATCGAGATCGTGGATCGCGGGCCGGGTGTGCCAGCGGCGATCATGGAGCGGATCTTTGATCCGTTCTTCACCACAAAGGGCGTCGGCAAGGGGCTTGGGCTCGGCCTTTCGATTTCCTACAATATCATCAAGGATTTCGGCGGAAGCCTGACGGTTCGGGAGCGTGAGGGTGGCGGCGCCCTCTTCCGGATCGATCTCCTGGAAGCGGAAGCATTGCACGAGGCGGCGGAATGAATTCAGGTCTGGTGTTGCTCGTCGATGACGAGGAGGAGCTGCGTTTCTCCACCAGTCAGGCGCTGGAATTGCATGGTCTGCAGGTCAAGGCCTTTGCCTCCGGCGACGAGATCCTTTCGCGGGTGGGCTTCGGCTTCGATGGCGTGGTCGTCAGCGACATCCGAATGCCGGGCATGGATGGAATGACGCTTCTGCACCGGATCCGGGAACTGGATCACGAAATCCCCGTCATCCTGGTGACGGGCCATGGTGAGGTGCAGCTCGCAGTGAAGGCCATGCGCGAGGGCGCCTATGACTTCATCGAGAAGCCGTTTGCCAGTCAGGCGCTCGCTGGCGTCGTGCGCCATGCGCTGGACCGCCGGTCGCTCGTTCTCGAAAACCGGCGCCTAAGGGCCGTTGCCGGCAAGCGCGACGATATCGAGACGCGGCTTCCGGGCCGAACGCCTGTCATGGTTGACCTGCGCTATCGGGTGCGGGCGATCGGTGCGACGGAGGCTGACGCGCTGATCATCGGCGATACGGGGGCCGGCAAGGAGGTCGTCGCACGCAGCCTGCATGATATCAGCGCCCGGGCGAAGGCACCCTTCCTCGCCATCAACTGTGCTTCGCTGCCGGAGACCCTCATCGAGAGCGAGCTTTTCGGCCACGAAGCCGGGGCCTTTCCGGGTGCGCTTCGGGCGCGCTACGGCAAGTTCGAACACGGGCGTGGCGGCACCATTCTCCTGGATGAAATCGGTTCGATGCCCTTCGACCTGCAGGCAAAGTTCCTGCGCGTGCTGCAGGAGCGGACAATCACGCGTCTGGGGTCGAACGAAACGGTTCCGCTCGACGTGCGCTTCCTTGCCACGAGCAAGGTTGACCTCGAAAGCGAGGTGGCGGCCGGGCGTTTCCGGGCGGACCTCTTCTACCGGCTGAATGTCGTCACACTCCGCGTGCCGTCGCTTGCGCAGCGGCGGGCCGACATTCCGCTACTCTTCCTGCATCTCGTGCGTGAAGCCTGTGCACGCTACGGCCGCGACGACATGGAGGTGGAGCCGGAGATCCTGTCCGAGATCGCCGAGCGTGACTGGCCGGGCAATGTTCGCGAGTTGCGGAATGCGGCCGACCGGCTGGTGCTCGGGCTGGAAACCGGGCTTGACAGTGCGGCGGCTCTCGAGACGGCGAATACGCGTCTGGCCGACAAGGTGGCGGCCTATGAAAAGCAGCTGATCGCCAATGCCATCACCGCCCATGGCGGATCGCTGCGGCCGGTCTACGAGCAGCTCGGCATCTCCCGCAAGACGCTTTACGAGAAGATGCAGAAGCACGGGCTCGACAAGAGCCTCGCCTTCGACGGCAGGGACTAGGGGCCCTCCCGACCGCTCCCCCCTCAAGCAATGGGTGGAATTCCACACATCATCTGAGCTGCTTGGGAGGAAACCCACCCATGTTGCACTGCGATGGCTCACAAAAGCTTGGTCCATACGTGACCGGGCGATTGTGACGCGATCTCGTCTGAAGAAGATCGGCCCATCCGATGCCGGGCGGGAGGAGCCTAACCGGCAGGATCAATTAAACCGGGAGGCTTTCATGACTTTCTTCAAGTCGCTCTTCAGCGCGACTGCCATTGCGGCAACCTTCATCGCAGCATCTGCATCGGCCCAGACCTATCCTGAGCGCTCGATCACCATGGTGGTCCCGTTCGCAGCAGGCGGCCCGACGGATACCGTCGCGCGTCTCGTCGCTGAATCGATGTCCAAGGATCTCGGCCAGCAGGTCCTGGTGGAAAATGTCGGCGGCGCCGGTGGTACGCTGGGCGCCGGCCGCGTCGCGAGCTCGGAGCCGGATGGCTACACCATTCTTCTTCACCACATCGGCATGGCGACCAGCGCAAGCCTCTACCGCAAGCTTGCCTATGATCCGCTGAACGCCTTCGATTATGTCGGTCTTGTCACCGACGTTCCGATGACGATCGTTGCCCGCAAGGATTTCGAGCCGGCCGATCTCAAGGGTCTCGTCGAGTATGTGAAGGCCAACAAGGACACCGTCACCGTGGCCAATGCCGGCATCGGTGCCGCCTCGCATCTCTGCGGCATGCTGTTCATGAGCCAGATCGAGACCCCGCTCGTCACCGTTCCCTACAAGGGCACAGGTCCGGCGATGACCGATCTGCTCGGCGGCCAGGTCGACATCATGTGCGACCAGACCACCAATACCACGAAGCAGATCCAGGGCGGCACGATCAAGGCCTATGCCGTGACCTCCGCCGATCGCCTGCCGGTCCTGCCTGATGTGCCGACCGCTGCCGAAGGCGGCTTGAACGACTTCCAGGTTGGTATCTGGCATGGCGTCTACACGCCTAAGGGCACGCCGGCTGAAGCGATCGAGAAGCTCAACGCCTCGCTCAAGAAGGCTCTCAAGGACGAAAACGTCGTCGCCCGCTTCGCCGAACTCGGCACCGCACCTTCCCCGGACAGCGATGTGACGTCCGCGGCCCTCAAGGCCAAGCTCGAAGGCGAAATCGCCCGTTGGAAGCCTGTGATCGAAGCTGCCGGCCAGTACGCCGACTGATCCATCCACATCTGCGCGGATCCGGTCTTCTGGCCGGGTCCGCGACTTGTCGTGCCGGTCGGCCAAGTCCAAGGCCGTCCGCGCCTTTTGTCGGGGGACATCATGAAATCCTTACGCTTCGACACGGCCAACCTGCTTTGCGGTCTGCTGTTCATCGGGCTTGGCCTCTTCTTCGTCATTCAATCCTTGTCGCTGGAACTCGGAACTGCCTTTCGCATGGGGCCGGGCTACTTCCCGCTTGTGCTTGCCGGTGTGCTGACGCTGCTCGGCGTCGTCATCCTTGTGCAGTCCGTGAAGGTCACCGGCGAGGTGATCGGCGCGATCGCCTGGCGCGGCCTGCTCTTCATTCTGCCGGCACCGATCGTCTTCGGTCTCCTGGTGCGCGGCGCCGGCTTCGTCCCGGCCCTTTTCGTTGCCGCCTTCATCGCAAGCTTCGCCTCTGAGCGGCTCCGGATTCCGGCGGCTCTCGCGCTTGCGACTGGCATCACCTTCTTCTCGGTCCTCGTGTTCAGCTACGGCCTCGGTCTGCCGTTCGAACGCTTCGGCCCCTGGTTCCGTTGAGGCGGCGAACATGGATTTCATCAGCAATCTTGCCCTCGGTTTCGCGACCGCCGGTTCCATCGAGAACCTGTTCTTCTGCCTGATCGGTGTCATCCTGGGCACGTTGATCGGCGTGCTTCCCGGCATCGGTGCGACAGCCACGATCGCCATGCTCCTGCCGATCACCTTCCAGCTCGAGCCCGTCTCGTCGCTGATCATGCTCGCCGGCATCTATTACGGCGCGCAGTATGGCGGCTCGACCACGGCCATCCTGATCAACATGCCGGGCGAATCCTCATCCGCCGTTACCGCGATCGATGGCTACCAGATGGCCCGCAATGGCAGGGCAGGGGCCGCACTCGCGATTGCCGCAATCGGCTCCTTCTTTGCAGGTACCGTCTCGACCTTCCTCGTCGCGATCTTCGCGCCGCCGCTCACCGCCATCGCGCTCGAATTCGGGGCTGCCGAATACTTCTCCCTGATGATTGTCGGTCTCGTTTCGTCGATCGCGCTCGCCCATGGGTCGATCATCAAGGCGCTTGCCATGGTCGCACTCGGCCTGCTGCTCGGCCTTGTCGGCACGGACATCTATTCCGGCACGCCGCGCTTCACGATGGGGATCACCGAGTATGCGGATGGGCTGAATTTTGTGGCCGTGGCCGTCGGTGTCTTCGGTGTCGCTGAAATCCTGCGCAATCTCGAAAGCGATCGCAACCGGACCGTTTTGATCACCAAGGTCAGCGGCCTGATGCCGACGCGCGACGACTTCAAGCGGATGGTCGGCCCGGTGCTGCGCGGCACGGGCATTGGATCGGCGCTCGGCATCCTGCCGGGTGGCGGCGCGATCCTGGCGTCCTTCGCCTCCTACACGGTCGAAAAGCGCATGTCGAAGAACCCGCAGGAGTTCGGGCATGGAGCGATCGAAGGGGTTGCAGGTCCGGAATCGGCCAACAATGCCGGCGCGCAGACCTCGTTCATCCCGCTGCTCACCCTCGGTATTCCGGCAAACCCGGTCATGGCGCTGATGGTCGGTGCGATGATCATCCAGGGCATCGTTCCCGGTCCGAACGTCGCCAGCGAGCAGCCGGCCCTGTTCTGGGGCATCATCGCCTCAATGTGGATCGGCAACCTGATGCTGCTCGTCCTCAACCTGCCGCTGATCGGGCTCTGGGTGAAGCTTCTGACGATCCCGTATTACGTGCTCTTCCCGATCATCATGGCCTTCTGCTCGATCGGGGTCTACAGCGTCAACGGCAACATCTACGACCTCTATGCCGTCGCCTTCTTCGGTCTCATCGGCTACGTGCTCGTCAAGCTGCGCTGCGAGCCGGCGCCCTTGCTGCTCGGCTTTGTTCTCGGCCCGTTGCTGGAAGAGAACCTGCGCCGCGCCATGATCCTGTCGCGCGGCGACCCGTCGACCTTCGTGACCCGCCCGATCAGCGCGACACTGCTCTTGATCGCGCTTGCTGTGCTGGTCATCGTCTTCCTCCCGAGCGTCAAAAAGAAGCGCGAGGAGGTCTTCCAGGAAGAGGACTGAGGTCTGTCATCCTTTCACTTTCGAAGGCTGGCGGCGACGCCAGCCTTTTTTATTGCTGGGGCGCGCCGGGCGCGAAGAGCGAGGTCCAGTTGCGGATGAACTCTTCGCGCGTTGCCCTGTCCTGCGCCGCGAGCAGAGCGGGGCCAACCCTGATCGGGCGGCCGATACCGGATTCGATGAGCGAGATCGGGCCGTCGACGCCGGGCGGCAGCGGCGCGTTTTCGGCAAAGTAGAAGGCCTTTTCCCAGGCGACCTTCTGGCCACGTTCAGAGACAAGGTAATCAACGAAGCGGGCTGCAAGCTCCGGCTGCGGCGAGTGGGTGGGGATCATCGCTCCGCGGGTCAGGATCAGCGTATAGTCACGGGGGACGACGACGCGCATGTCGTTATTGCGCAGATAGCGCGCATAGGCGTAGGAGCCGAGGATGTTGTAGGCGATCTTGAGGCGGCCGTTCTCGATCAGGTCGAGCACTTCCTTGTTGCAGCAGCTGGTCACCACCTGAGCGCGGCTGAAGCTTTCCAGAAGTCGACCGTAACTCGTGGGTGCCTGCTGGGCGTCATGGAATGCCAGGAGATAGCCGACACCCGACAGCTTCACATTATAGGTGCCGATCCGCGTCCAGTATTCGTCCGGCTTGCGGCGCAGGAGTTCGGCGATCTCGACATGGGAGCGCGGTACGTCTTCCGGCGGGACCTGGGCAGCGTTGTAGACAATGACGGCCGGCTCGAACGCAAAGCCGAAGATCTCGTCGCGCCAGTTCGCCCAGGACGAGACCCGCTCCGTTTCGTCCGACCGATGGGCGCGGGCACAGCCGTCATTGGCAAGCTTGACCAGATGGTCGACAGAGGAGGAGATCCAGAGATCGCCATGGCCACGCTGCTGGCGGCAGGCAAGTTCCGCCTCGCGAAAGAGGTCGTTGCTGACATAGTCGTTGAACTCGACCGTCACGTCCGGCGCGGTCTCCTGGAAGTCACGGATCAACGGTGCGATCACGTCGGCATCGGTCACGCCATTGATGACGAGACGCGCGCGCTCTTCCGCAGGGGCCTGGAACACGGAGCGGTCGCCTTCCAGGGCCAAAGCCGAAGTCGCACAGAGAGCTGTCGCGACGAGAGCTGCTGTAAACGAGCGTGTTGTCGTCGACAGGTTCATGCGGCGGGCCTCGCTTCAATCAAAGGGAGTTCGAGGAACACGGTGAAGCCGGTCTGGGGCGTGCGCTCGCGGAAGGCTAGCGCGCCGTTCAAGGTGGTCGCCACTTCAGAGGCGATGGCAAAGCCAAGGCCGGAGCTTCCTTCGCCCGACTTCGAGGAGACGAAGCGGCGCGTGACCTGGGCCCAGTCCTGAGCGGGGATGCCAGGGCCATCGTCCTCCACCTCGACCAGAACGAAATTGCCGCGCTTGACGACCCGGACGGCGAGGCTTGCGACGACGCCGTGGCGGAGTGAATTGTCGATGATGTTGACGATGGCCTCGCGCAGGCTCAAGGCATCGCCCATGACCGTCAGGGCTTCCGGCGGAGCCTCGAAGGAAACGACGATGTCGGGATCGATGGTGATCGGTACGGCTGCGCGGAAGGCCTTGCGGGCTACATCGACGACATCGGTCGGCGACAGCTGCACGGAATCGAAGCGGTGGATCACCATGGCGTGGTTGAGCAGTTGCGTGGTGAAACGCGCGAGCTCCGACGCCCGGTTCTTGACCCGGTCGAGATGGCGGCGGTCGTTCTCGGATAGCGCATCTTCGTCGATCAGGCTCACCTGTGCCGAGAGTGCCGTCAGCGGCGTGCGGATCTGGTGAGCGCTATCGGCGATAAAGCGTTGCAACAGCTGCAGGCGATCATCCAGCCGGCGCATGAAGTGGTTGATCGACTCGACGAATGGCGAGAGTTCCTTCGGCACATCCACCGCAAGCGGCGTAAGGTCCTGGCTGTCGCGCCGGCGGAGTGTGTCGCCCAGAGCATCAAGAGGGCGCAGCGAGTAGCGGACGGCCAGGACCGTGCCACCAAGCGCCAGCAGGCTCATGACGCCCACCAGAGCAAGGGCACGGGTCGTCAGTTCCGTCGTCAGTTCCTGCCGGGCCTCGGTGGTCTGGGCGATCAGCACGTTTGCCCAGCCGCCGATCGCCGGATCGGCGATGGCACGGCTGGCGGCCACCATACGGACGGGCTGGGCGCGGAAGCTTGCGGTTTCAAACAGTGCCTCGGTGCGCGTATTGGCGACATCGCCCGGAAACTCGAGGTCTTCATAGCCGGTCAGCGTCGAGCCGTCCGGTGCGACGACCCGGTAGAAGATCTTGTCGCGCGGGGCGAGGCCCAAAAGCTCAAAAGCGCTCGGCGGCAGGTTGACCGTGATCCGGCCTTCCTCGACCACGAGACTGTCGAGGATCTGGATCGCCGCACCTTGCAATAGCCGGTCATAGGCCTCGTCAGCGGCGGCGCGCGCATAAAGCCAGGCGGCGGTCATCAGGATTGCGGCGCCACCCGCGAGCACGATGGCGACGCGGATGACCAGCCGGGCAAACAGCGAACGCCTAGTCTTCTGCATCGGACACCAGCTGGTAACCCACGCCGCGGACGGTGACGATGCGGGCCTTCGCTCCTTCGAGTTTCTTCCTCAGGCGCCCCACGTAAAGCTCGATCGCATTCGGTCCGGCGGGTTCGTCAAACCCGAAAAGCTGATCGAGCAGCTGGTCCTTGCTGAAGACGCGGCCGGGGCGGCT
The DNA here is from genome assembly GCA_027484835.1 of Rhizobiaceae bacterium. Lineage (GTDB taxonomy): Bacteria > Pseudomonadota > Alphaproteobacteria > Rhizobiales > Rhizobiaceae > Allorhizobium. The sequence continues at coordinate 10,153 of JAIXSF010000276.1, forward strand.
TGCGAGGATCTCCAGCAGCGTCATCTCCCGACGCTTCAGCTGCACTTCGCGATTGCCGACCTTCACCGAGCGCTGCGACCGGTCGAGCAAGACGTCGCCACAGACGATCACGTTGGTCGCTTCGCCGCCGGCACGCCGGCGCAAAAGCACGCGGGCGCGGGCTTCCAGTTCGCGGAAGTCGAAGGGTTTAACCAGATAGTCGTCCGCTCCGAGATCGAGTGCGCCGACGCGATCGTCGATTTCCGAACGCGCCGTCAGAACCAGAACCGGAACGGTGCTGCCATGATCGCGCAGGCGTTTCAGGATCGAGAAACCGTCCATGCCCGGCAACATGACATCGAGGATCACGAGGTCGTATTCGGTGAAATCCAGGATTTCAGCCGCAGCACGGCCATCCGTCTGCCAGTCGACGGTATGGCCGATGGTTTCAAATCGGCGGGAGATTGCCTCTCCGACGTCGAGCGTGTCTTCCACGAGCAGAATGCGCATGGCGGAACGCTCGCATGTCTCGCGGCGCCGATCAAGTTGGAGGAAAGACGGTGTGCGTGGATCGGCGGTTAACCCGACGATAAACCCGGATCCCTACACTCCGCCAGCAACGGGAAACGGAGACGGCGTCTTGGCAGAAGAACAGAAGGAAAGCTTCATCCGGTCGGGCTACGACCAAAGCTCGTTCCGCTATCTGATGAAGCGGATCTTCTGGCGTCTCATCGCGCCGCTGCCGGACAAGATCTATGTCCAGCTGAAGTTCTGGAGCATCAAGGGCGAATGGCCCAATGTCGATCATCCAAGAACCTTCTCCGAGAAGGTTCAGTATCGGAAGATCCATGACCGCAATCCGCTCTACGGCAAGCTCGTCGACAAGCTCGCGGTCAAGGATTACGTCGCCGAGAAGGTCGGGGCTCAGCATGTCATTCCGACTTTTTGGGCCGGCACGAGGCTTGCCGACGTCGACTGGTCCAAAATTCCGCTGCCGGCCGTGGTCAAGCCGAACCACGCCAGCGGTCTAGGGGAGTTCGTCTACACACCTGAAGATATCGAAGCCCTCAAGAAGAACGATCCCTTCGGTGAATGGCTTTCGATCGACCACGCGCGCTACAATCGCGAATGGGCCTATTCGCAGGTCGATCGTAAGGTCGTCATCGAAAAGATGCTCAGCAAGGACG
>JAIXSF010000453.1 GCA_027484835.1 Rhizobiaceae bacterium
GGATGTGTAAATCAGGAGACGATCGAGCGCGTAGCCCAGCCGGATCCGTGCGGATCCCTGCCAGTCGACCCCGCCGGCGAAGGTGCCGAAGGAGGAGGCGATCGTGACGTTGCGGGTGTTGTAGTCCAAGTCACCTTCAACGCCGAGAACGACGTTGCCGTCCAGTTGCGTGTTGACGCCCGCAAAGCCGCCGAAGATCCCTCCGTCGAGATCGTCGTCGGCCGGAGGATAGCCGGATGTCACGAAATAGCCGTCCATCCAGCCGTAACCGCTGGAAATACCGGCATAGGTACCGGCCCAGTCATAGGTGACGGTTGCGACCTCGCTCGGTGAGCCGGGGATAATGTCGGATGCGGATACCGTGCCCGCAAGCAGGGCAAAGGGAAGGGTGATGAAATAGCGCAAAGGAAATCCTCAAAGTCGAAATAGGCAATAACACACTCAGGTTGACTGACGGATCTTGCCTGTGACTGGAGGATGCATCGGCTGACGGGAGCCGGAAAATTGAAGGACCGGCCGTCGCAGAGCGACGGCCGGTCCCCGTTGGTTCACTCGGCCGCCAGGGGCGGCAGGTTGACGACGTTACCGTTGCCGTCGGACTTGCGGCTCACCGGCTGGCTGCGTTCGACCGATGCGACGCGCTTCTCCATGGCTTCGATCGCCTGCACGTTCTTGCGGGCGAGGAAGGACAGGACTTCCGGTGTGAGCGGCTCTTCCTCTTCTTCCTTCTTGCCGACAAAGCGGCTGAAGATCCAGCCAAGCAGGCGGGAAACGTCGTCGAGGATCAGGAAGAAGGCCGGCACGACCACGAGGCTCAGCACCGTCGAGACGATGATACCGCCGATGACGGCAATCGCCATCGGTGCGCGGAACGAGCCGCCTTCGCCGACGCCGAGTGCGGAGGGCAGCATGCCCGCCGACATGGCGATCGAGGTCATGATGATCGGACGGGCACGCTTGCGGCCCGCTTCGACCATGGCTTCCAGGCGATGCATGCCCTGACGACGCATTTCGATGGCGAAGTCGACGAGCAGGATGGCGTTCTTCGTGACGATGCCCATCAGCATCAGGATGCCGATGAGGACAGGCATGGAGAGCGCGTTGTTGGTGATGATCAACGCGACCGCCACGCCGCCGATGGCCAGCGGCAGCGAGAACAGGATGGTGAAGGGCTGGATCACGTCCTTGAACAGCAGGATCAGCACCGTCAGCACCAGGAGCAGGCCGAGGATCATCGCGTTGACGAAGCTCTGCTGCATCTCGGCCTGGATCTTGGCGTCACCGCTCTCGGCCAGGCGGACGCTTGCCGGGATGTCGGCGTTGTCCACCGTAGTCCGGAAAGCTGCCGTCGCGGTGTCGAGGGCGACGCCCTGCGGCAGGCCGGCGCCGATCGAGACCACGCGGTTGCGGTCGTTGCGCTTGATCGACGAAACACCTTCCGCGTAGTCGATGTCGGCCACGCTTGCGAGCGGAACGGTCGTGCCGCTTGCCGTCCGCACCTTCAGCGACCGGATCGCGGCAAGGTCCGTGCGCAGATCGAGCGAGGCCTGGACCCGGATCGGGATCTGACGGTTGTCGAGCGAGATCTTCGGCAGCGCTGCATCAACATCACCGATGGTCGCCACACGGACCGTCTGGGCGATCTGCTGTGCGGTGATGCCAAGGCGGGCTGCTTCGTCAGCACGCGGACGAATCTGCAGTTCCGGACGGGGCAGGGCACCGTCGGCGCTGACGTTTGCGAGTTCCGGCACCTGGCGGAGCTTGGCTTCGAGGATGCCGACGGCCTGGTTCAGTTCTTCCTCGTTCTTGGAGAGGAAGTTGAACGTGATGTCGCGCTCACCGCGGTCATTCAGCTTGGTGATGCGGATATCCGGGATGCCGGCGAGCTTGGCGAAGACTTCTTCCTCGACATCCCATTGCGGACGGATACGACCGTTTTCGGGAAGCTTCGGCATGTATTCGCCGATCAGCGGAATGCCGCCGAGGCCCTTGTTGACCAGTGTCTTTGCCAGCGAATGTTCGATGCGGTTGAGGTTCATCGTGACGCTGGCGCGGCGAAGCTCCAGGTCGCCACGCGGCGAGGAGCCCCCGAGGATGAAGATGCTCGCGACATCCGGAACGTCCTTGATCGCGGCATAGATCTCGTCCGTCTTCTGCTCGGTATCCTCGAGCTTGGCGTTCGGCGGAAGTTCGACGGACAGCACGATACGGCCTGCGTCTTCCGGCGGGATGAAGCTGCCGGGAACGCTGGACAGAAGAATGATCGAGCCGATCAGGAAGGCGATGGCGGCTGCCAGGGTGAGCATGCGCGACACCCAGCCGAAGCCGACACGGGCGAACATGAAGTGCACGAACCTGCCAGCAGGTGTCTCGGAACGTTCGCTCTGACGCTCGACCCGTTCGCCCCAGTTCTTCAGGAAGCTGGGAGCCCAGCCGCCCGTCGTCGCACGCACGATGCGGGTGTACATCTTCAGCGGCAGGCTGTCGTTGTCGTGATGGTCGTCCATCGCGTCTTCCGCCCGCATCAGATAGGCGGCCATCATCGGCGTGATGAGGCGTGCCACAAGCAGCGAAAAGAAGACGGAGAAGGCGACAGTCAGGCCGAACTGGATGAAGTACTGCCCCGGGATGCCGGGCATGAAGGAGACGGGCACGAAGACCGCGATGATGGTGAAGGTCGTCGCGATGACCGCCAGACCGATTTCGTCCGCCGCCTCGATTGCCGCTCGATAGGGCGTCTTGCCCATCTTGATGTGTCGGGCGATGTTTTCCACCTCGACAATCGCGTCGTCGACCAGAATACCGGTCGCCAACGTGAGCGCCAGGAAGGAAACGAGGTTGAGCGAGAAGCCCATCATGTCCATCACCCAGAAGGTGGGGATGGCGGAGAGGGGAAGGGCAACCGCCGAAATCAGCGTGGCGCGCCAGTTGCGAAGGAAGAGCAGGACGACGATGACCGCAAGGATCGCACCCTCGATGAGGGTGTGCATTGCCGCTTCGTAGTTGCCGTAGGTGAAGTAGACGGAGTCGTCGATCATCTCGATCTGGACGCCCGGATTGTCGGCACGCACGGTTGCGAGGCTTTCTGCGACAGTCTCGGCGACCGTGACTTCGCTGGCGCCCTTGGCGCGGAAGACGGCAAACGAAACAACCGGCTTGCCGTCATGGCGGGCAAACGACTTCTGTTCCTCGTAGGTATCGTAGACGCGGCCGAGATCGGACAGCTTGACGTAACGGCCGCCGGGGAGGGCGATCGTCGTGTTCGCGAGGCTCTCGACATCGCGGTTGTCACCGAGTGTGCGGATCGACTGTTCGGCACCGGCAACCTGACCGCGGCCCGAGCCGAGGTCGACGTTGGTGCCCTTCAGCTGGCCGGAAATGTCGGATGCGGTGACACCGAGCGCGTCGAGGCGGTTCGGGTCGAGTTCGACGCGGACTTCGCGGTCTGCCCCGCCGTAACGGTCGACGCGGCCGATGCCGGGCTGACCCTGCAGGGCACGCTTGATCGTGTCATCTACGAACCAGGAAAGTTCGGCCAGGTTCATGTTCGGCGAAGAGACGGCGAAGCTCTGGATTGCCTGGCCTTCTACGTCGATCTTGGTGACGATCGGTTCGTCGACCGAAGCCGGCAAGTCGCCGCGGATCTGGTCGATCGCGTCCTTGACATCCTGAACCGCCTGTTCGGTCGGCACTTCCATGCGGAACATGACGACCGTCTGAGACTGGCCGTCGGTAACGGTGGAGTTGATTTCGTCAACGCCGGTGATCGAGGCGACCGCGTCTTCGACTTCCTTCGTCACCTGGCTTTCGAGTTCAGCCGGCGAGGCGCCGCTCTGGCCGACGGAAATGGCGACCAGCGGAACGTCGATGTTCGGGAAGCGGGTGATCGGCAGCGCGATGAACGACTGGATCCCGACAACCATCAACAGGAAGAAGGCCAGGATCGGCGCAATCGGATTGCGTATGGACCATGCAGAGAAATTCATGGCGTCGTCGCCTCTCAGTTGGAAACGCTGCTGGTTTCATCCACGGGGTTTATCCGGTCACCGTCGCGAACGAACACGCCCGCCTTGGCCACCACCTTGTCCCCTTCGGCCAGACCTTCCGTGACCTGGATGAAGGCGCCGTCCTGAATGCCGGTCTTGATCTCGACCATCTGGACGGTGCCGTCGCTCACCTTGCGGACGGTCGTCTTGCCACCTTCCGTGGTGATCGCCGAGAGCGGCAGGGCGATGCCCTTGGCTTCGACCACGGTGATCGCGGCACTGCCATACATGCCGGAACGGGCTGCGGCGTCGTCATCGATGGCGATATGCACGGACCCCAGTCGCGTGACAGGGTCGATGACCGGCGAGATGAGGCGGATGGAGCCGGTCAGGGGCTCGTTCCGGCCGGTCACGCTCACTGTTGCCTTCTGGCCCTGTTGCAGGCGCAGGATATCATTTTCCGTCACATCCGCCACAAGTTCGATCTGGCCGTCGCGGATCACTGTAAAGAGCGGCTGGCCGGCGCCAGAGGCGATGGCGCCGATCCGTGCGTTGCGCACGGCAATTGTGCCCGATACGGGGGATTTGACTTCGGTACGCGCCAAACGGAGGTCCGTGTCGGCGATCTGGCTGTCGACCACCTTGATGTCGGCCTCGGCGACCGTGATTGCCTGGCGTGCGGTCTCGGCGCGCGCCGTAGCGCTCGCAAGCGATGTCTCGGCCTGTTCCTTTTGCGATGCGGAGACGGAACCGGATGAGGCGAGACGCGTTGCCCGCTCAAACTGGCGCTGCGCTTCCTTGAGGCTTGCCTGCGCTTCCACCAGCTGGGCCTGATACTGGGCAAGGGCAGCTTCCGCCTTGGCGCGGTTGGCGAGAAGCTGGCTGCGCTGCAGCACAAGCGTGTCCTCGTTCAGCCGTGCGACGATGGCATCGGCTGCGATGGTATCGCCGACATCGGCGTCCAGCGACTTGATCTGCAGGCCTTCGACCTGAGGCTGAACCTGTACCTCCTCGACCGCCCGGATCGTGCCGGTTGCCACGATGCGGTCGACCAGATCACGGCTTTCGGCGGGCGTGACGATGATCGCAGGGAGGTTGTTGGTCGGTGCGGCGGACTGTTCCTGTGCCATGGCAACGGAAGCCATCAGAGACAGGGTTGCGGCCATCAGCACGGCCTTGGCGTTCGAATTTCGAAACATAAGTGCCTTCCCAAAGACGTTACGGCAATTCACCGCTAGTACGCGTCAGACAGCCGTTCGGCTCACACCTCCGGCTAATTCCGACTTTAGCACGCGTGATCACAATTGCGGCATCTGAAATCTCTCCGAAGAGGTGGGGGATAGTGACGCGGCTTGCAAGAGCCGATTCACCTGGATTCCGCGAAAGGTCGGTAAAACCGTTCAAGATAGAACGATGATGTTGCCGAATTACCAGCCGCGTCTGGTAATCGATAAGTAAAACCTACAAAAAAACACGGGGATCGCTCCCCGTGTCCATGGTTTCAGGTGGTCCGCCAAAGACTATTTCAGGGCCGCGTCGGTGATCTCGGTCGTGAAGGCACCGGCCGGCTCCTTGGTGATGACCGGGTCCGAACCGCCGCCGAGCAGCGTCTTCACCGTACGGTCGTAGTCGGCCTTATCGAGCGCGCCGTTGGAGCCTGCGGTGAGCTTCGCGACTTCGCTCATCATGCGCTTCTGATGGGCTTCGGTCTGGGCGCCGGAGGCGTCGTTCTCGAGCACGATTTCAGCGGCCTCATCGGAGTTTTCTTCAGCGTACTTCCAGCCCTTCATCGAAGCGCGGACGAACTTGACCATCTTTTCCTTAAAGGCCGGGTCGGCGAGCTTGTCTTCGAGGACGTAGAGACCGTCTTCGAGGGTTGCCACGCCTTCGTCTTCATACTTGAAGGTCACCAGGTCTTCCGCCTTGATGCCGGCATCGATGACCTGCCAGTACTCGTTGTAGGTCATGGTCGA